>JAHIPG010000166.1 GCA_018894775.1 Nanobdellota archaeon | reverse complement strand
GTCCCTATAATAATTGTGTTCAGCTGGTTGAGGGGCCATTATGAGGCCTTAGGGAACCCAGTTATTTTTTTAGGCCTTAAGTGGATATGGGTTTATATCATATTTTCCTTGATGATAAGTATAGTGTTAAGAAAAGTAATGAAGATTAATTAAGGAGTTTAAAATGAAAACACCAAAATCCAGATCACTAAGAAGAGTTAAGGTAAGAGTCCCTGGGGGAACAACCAAATTAGTTTATAAGCAAAGAAAACCTTCAAAAGCTAAATGTAGCAGCTGCGGGGTTATTCTTAAAGGAGTTCTTAGAGCAAACAACTCAAAGATGAAGAATACTGCTAAGACTAAGAAGAGGCCTGAAAGGCCTTATGGTGGTGTGCTTTGCGGTAAATGTACGAGAAAACTAATGATTCAAAAGGCTAGGGGTAATTAAAATGATAGAAATAGGAAGAGTTTGTATAAAGATTGCAGGAAGGAATGCTGGTAAACATTGCGTTGTTGTAGATAAGATAGATGATAATTTTGTTCTTATTGATGGAAATGTCAAGAGGAAGAAATGTAATGTAAGGCATTTAGAACCTTTGGATATGGTTTTAAAGATTAAGAAAGGAGATTCTACCTCTTCAGTACATGACGCTATGAAGGGGGCTAAATTTAAAGTTTTTACAACTAAGCCTAAGGCTAAGAAGGCTGAGAGACCTAAGAAACAGAAAAAACAGAAAGTGAAAAAAGAGACAAAACCAGAGACTAAGAAAAAGCCTGTAAAGAAAGAGTCTAAGAAGAAATAAAAATGGCTGACCAGAAAGATATGACCAATAAATATTTAGAGTTGCAGATGGTAGAGCAGCAGCTTAAGCAGGTTAATCAGCAGTTGCTCACATTGGATATGCAGCTCGCTGAGTTGCAGCAACTTGAAGAGAATCTTGATGATTTATCTAAGACCAAAAGAGATACAGAGATGCTTGTAGCCCTTGGAGGAGGTGTTTTTTCAAAGGCTGAGTTGAAAGAGAATAAGAAGGTCTTGATGAATGTCGGTGCTGATATAATTATTGAGAAAGATATTCCTTCTTCAAAAAAAGTAATCTCTGATCAGGTTAATCAGATAAAAGAAGTTGTGGTTCAGATGGAGCAGGAGTTTCAGATTTTGGCTATGAATAGCCAGATGTTGCAGCAGGATATACAAAAATTATCTTCTGAAACTACAAAAGAACAATAATTTTTTAAAGCTCTTAAACATCCTTTATTCTTATGGTTTCATATCTTCAGTTCTATTCTAGAAAAGATATCCAGAAGGAGATTCTGAAAAATGCTAAAGATAGAGAGGTTGCTTTAAAGTTTGGAGATAAAGGCTTTGGTAAGAGACCAGATATACTTCAATTTGAGGGAGATGTCTTTGAGCTTGCTAAGGAAGGTGTTACATCTTTCCATATTTCTGAAGAACGTTGGAGCAATCCTATGGATCTTAATACTGGTATGAAGAGAAAGGATCTTGATGAATTGAGGGCTGGTTGGGACCTTATACTTGATATTGATGGTCCTTTTGAGCTGTCTAGGATAACTGCTCAATTGTTGGTTGATGCGCTTAAGTTTCATGATATTGAGAATGTGGCAGTTAAGTTTTCAGGCAATAAAGGGTTTCACCTTGCTATTCCTTTTGAGGCTTTTCCAGAGAAGGTTCATAATGAGCAGACTAAGGATTTATTTCCTGAGGGTCCGAGGAAGATAGCAGAGTATCTGAAGCATTTCATTTACAATCCTAAGGAAAAACAATTTTTATTGAGGGATAAGATACTTGAAAAATATCCTGAGGAGTATGGTTCTCTTGACGATCCTTTTGGTGTTGTTGATATTGATACTGTTTTGATTTCCAGCCGTCACATGTTTAGGGCTCCTTATAGTATTCATGAAAAATCAGGACTTGTTAGCGTCCCTATTGACCCTAATAAGATTCATGAGTTTAAGAAGGATGATGCGAAGCCTGAGAATGTGAAAGTAGGATTTCCATTTTTAGATCATGAAAACTTTTCAGATGCTTCTGGTTTGATAGTGCAGGCTTTTGACAGGGCAGGTAAAGAGATTATTGATAAAGAAGAAAATGAGGCGTTTGAAAAGATTAAGAAAGATTTATCCTCAGACGCGTTCATCTATGAAGGAGGCATTAAGAAAAAGGGTGAGTTCAAAATACCTTGTCCTCCAATTAAGGCTGATTTTTTCCCTCCTTGTATATTGAAGATAATGAAAGGTATAGAGGAGGATGGACGTAAGCGTGCCTTGTTTATAATGGTTAATTTTTTGAAGAGTTGTGGCTGGACTATAGATGATATTAAAGAATATCTTTGTAATGATTGGAATCAGAAGAATTATGAGCCTTTAAGAGAAGGTTATATTCTTTCTCAGCTGAACTGGCATCAAAGACAGGATAAAAAAATTCTTCCACCTAATTGTGAGAACAAGGCTTATTATAAGGATTTAAGGTTCTGTTTAGAGGAAAGTTTCTGTGGTAAGATTAAGAATCCTGTAAATTATGCTATCATTAAATCAAGATTGTTTGAAAAACAGAAAAAAGTCAAGAAGAAAAAGTCTTCTAAGAAATAGTTCATAATTTGTTCAGTTTGGAAAGTATTTTTTCCTCTTCTTTTAGAAGTTCATCCATTTTTTTTGTTCTTTTTTGTTTTATTTCATCTGCTTTGGATTCCCACTCATAATCATATTTCTTTTGTTTCTTTTTTGGTTTTATATGTTGGATATCTGGGAATTTATCACTCATCTTATGGATTTTACCCATGATTTTTTGCTCTTCTTCTGCAAGATTTTGCATATTTTTCATTCTTAATTTTGGTTTTAGACTGTCAGGTAGAGGTCCTTTTAGTTTTCTTTTTTCTCTTTCTAACCTTCTCTTTTCTATGTGAACCATATTCTGTTCTTTCATTTGTTCGACAAAGCTAAGCATACGTTTTTCTTCTTCAGTCGGATGTATATCTTCCCCTTTTGTTTTTACGAATGGTTTTACAGAATCGAGAAATTCTTTTTCTTTTTCTTTTAATTCTTTTTGGGTGTTATTTTTTATTTTTTGTAATTGGGATTCTATCTTATCTAGGAATTTTTTACCCTCTTCTTTAAGCTGGTATAGTCCTTCTTTTTCTTTCTTTTTTAGATAATCGAGCAGTTTTTCTGTATCTTTTGTTAATATGGATTTATCTTTTTTGATCACTGGTTTTATTTTTGGTGGTGGTGAAGGATCTATAGGTTTTTTTACATGTATTGCAGTTGGTTTTGGTTTGAGTAATTTTCTGAATAATTGTTTTATACCAATGTATTTTTTTACTGGTGGTTTTGGAACTACTTGAGGAGTATGTGGTTTTATTTTTGGTGGTGAGGGTTGTAAAGGTTTTTTTATTGGTGGGAGTGCTGGTTTTGGTTTGAGTATTTTTTTGAACCATTGTTTTATATCTATATCTTTTTTTGGAGATGATTTTAGTTTAGGAAGTATAGGTTTTATTTTTGGTGG
>JAHIPG010000165.1 GCA_018894775.1 Nanobdellota archaeon | reverse complement strand
TATATAAACATCATAACGGAAGTTATTAACATGCACTCAATTTGGACTGAAAAATACCGGCCTCAGACTTTTGACGAGGTGAAAGGGCAAAAAGCCATCATTGAAAGAGTAAAGGCTATGGTTGATCAGAAGAATATTGGTAACTTTCTTTTTGCTGGTCCGGCAGGTGTTGGTAAGAGCACTTTAGCTTTGATTATCTCTAAACAGTTGTTTGGTGATTATTGGAAGCAGAACTTTTTAGAACTGAACGCGAGTGATGAAAGAGGTATTGATGTTGTCAGGCATACCATCAAAGACTTCGCTAGGTTGAAAGCTATGGGGGATGTTCCCTTTAAGATTATTTTCTTAGACGAATGTGATTCTCTGACTAAAGATGCACAACAGGCTCTAAGACGTACAATGGAGAACTATACTTCTTCAACAAGATTTATAATGTCCTGCAATTATAGCAGCAAACTTATTGATCCAATACAGTCAAGATGTACTGTTTTTAGATTCAAGCCTTTAAGCAAGGAAGAAATAAAAGAGGCTGCAGAGGAAGTTGTCAAAGGTGAAGGGCTTAAGCTTGATAGCAAAGCTATTGATGCGTTATATACGGTTTGTGATGGTGATGCAAGAAGGTTGAAGAATATCCTTCAGAGCTGTGCATCCCTGAACAAGACGATTACTGAGGATCTTATTTACAGCTTAGTCAGCGCTGCAAGGCCGCAAGAGGTTAAGACTGTGCTTGAAAATGCAGTTAAAGGTAATTTTGTCCAGGCAAGGGACAAGCTTTTGGATGTCATGCTTCAGCATGGGCTTTCCGGTTTAGATATTATTAAGCAGATTCAGAGGGAAATCTGGAACCTTGATATTCCTGATGAGAAGAAGATAGCTTTAGTTGATAAGTGTGGTGAGATAGAGTTCAGGATGGTTGAAGGTTCTGATGAGTTCATCCAATTAGAAGCACTATTAGCCAATTTCATTCTCAAATGATCCAAACAGCTATTGAAGCAGCTAAGGCTGCCGGGAAAATATTGTTAGAAAATTTTGATAAGAATAAAGAGATTAGTGTAAAGGATGATAAAAGCCTTGTCAGCAATATTGATATTGCCTGTGAGAAGAAGATTGAAGAGATAATTCTTGAAAAGTTTCCTGAACATGATTTCCTTGGAGAAGAAAACGACCGTATAGACAAAGGTTCTGATTACAAGTGGGTTGTTGATCCTTTGGATGGCACCAATAATTATGTCAATGAGATTCCTATGTATGGTGTGTCTATAGCTTTAGCTTACAAGGATGAGCCTATCTTAGGTGTTATTTATCTGCCTTTCTTTGATGAGTTATATACTGCTGAAAAGGGCAAGGGCTGTTTCCTTAATGAAAAAAAGAGGATGGAAATAAAGGAGAAGCCTTTGGACCAGAGTTTGGTCCTTATGAGCAGCCATTACCTCAAGCTTAATACTCCTGATGCCTTAAGGCTCGTCCAAAAGGTTTATAAAACATTTTTAGAGATAAGAATAACAGGTTGTGCTGTTTTTAATGTAGCAATGTTCCTGAAGAACAGCTTTGGGGGAGGGGCAAGCACAAATGTGAAGCCTTGGGATTTGGCTGCAGGTGTTGTCATGGCAAGGGAGGCCGGCGGTATAGCCACGAATCACAATGGAGATGATTGGACAATCAATGATGATAGGATTGTTATTGGCAATAAGGTCTGCCATGAGAGGATTTTAGAGATAGTACAGATGGAAAATAAAAATGATTGAGTTTATAAAAAAATTTTTTGCGTCGAAAGAAGAAACCATCCAGTTCTCAGAGCTTAGCAAATGGTTGGATGATAATGATTCTACTCTTGGAAGTGTTAATGAATCATTGAAAGACGTTGAATCTATAAAGAAAAAGATTTCTGAAAACCTTGAAGTGTTGGAGAAAACTGATATAAAGGATGCTAAGGTTGAGGATAGGGTAAAGACTTTTGTTAAGGGAAATCTTCCTGCTTATTCTAATGCTGTGAATTTCTTTCTCAAGAAGGTTGATGTTCCAGAGAAAGTAAATCATGTTGAGCTGGAGATATTCTGCAATAATTTTGAGAATGATTTTGAGGATCTTAATAAGAAGACTTACAGGAATTTCCAGATAATCAAGGAAATAGTCGGGAAAGAGCTTGAGAATGTTGCTAAAAGTGTCAAAAAATTAGACATTGTTGTAAAGAATATCAAGAAAGATTCTAAAAAGTTGAAAGGGTTCAGCGAGATTCAGGACAAGATTGATTTCATAAAGACAAGTTTTGAGAACAAAGAGAGGAATTCATTAAGAAGGTCTGAGCTTGAGAAGGAAAATGAAGAACTCAAGAATTCCTGTAAGAAGTTAGAAAAGAATATCGGTAAGTTAAAGAATAGCGATGCTACTAAAGAATTGGAAGATTTGAAATCAAAAAAGGATAATACTCAGAGGAAGATAATTGATTTGGATAATAATCTTATCACCTTGTTCTCTCCTTTCCAGAAAGCTTTAAAGAAATATAATAACATGTTTTTTGTTAACAAAGTTGAGGATTATATCCAGAACCCTGTGAGTACTTTATCTGAAGATTCAGAGCTTGAGATATTGAAGTTTTTGAAAGATGTTGAGAAGATGATTAATGAGAATAAGATTGAGCTTAAGGAAGATAAAAAGAAGAAGGTGTTTGAGAATATAACAAAGTTGGATGAATCTTTCTTTAGGACTTTTTTGAGCAAGCGTAATTCATTGAATGACAAGATTTCATCAATAAATAATGATATTGATTCTAATACTGTTATGGAAGAGATTACAGAGTTTGAGAAAGAGCTTAATGTTAAAAGTTTCAAGGTTGAGAATGTGAGTAGGGATATTGAGAAGATAAGGGATGTTGATATTCCTGCTGAAGCTGAAAAATTACAAAAGAGGTTAAACGATATCTTTGACAGGAATATTAAGATTGAAAATGTTGTGGGTTGAAAAGTACAGGCCTAAATCTTTATCTCTAAAATGAAAGGACCTAATTACTAAAAATAAAATTCTTAAAGAAAAAAAGTGATTGGCGTCCGAAGCTTAAACTACAACAACACCGAAGTGTTAATGTAATCTAAATTGTTCCGCCAACCACACTATTGAATATTTTTTATGGTCCTCCGTCCCAGCAACTGCATCCTGAGTATCCGCCGACTATTCTTCCTTTGCATTTGACTGCTGTACCACTTCTACTGGAACTATGACTCATTTTGCCTATAGATATGCAATAAGCATCACAGGGAGCAGATACGATTTCACAGTCTCCTAACTCTGATGCGTCTTTTCCGTCAATGGTGTCAGCATCCAAGCCAGAGCCTGAGCCGTCATTCTCAGAATGCCAGATTTTTCCAGGAAGATCACCTATTTCCGACCAGCTGTGTCCCGGATTAGGCTTTGCCGCGAAAACAAAACCTAGTGTTATAATCAAAGCAAAACCTAATGCAAAATACAACATCTTTCTTTTACTAATCTCAATTTTCATC
>JAHIPG010000164.1 GCA_018894775.1 Nanobdellota archaeon | reverse complement strand
GTAGAGAAAATATAGATATATGGGTTTGTAAGGAGCACTCTCTAGCTTTGCCAAAGGACAGTTTTCCTCCCCAAGAACTGCATTGCTGCTGGTAAAAATTATTTTTTTTATCTTATTTTTCCTTGCTGCTTCCAGGATATTCTCTGTGCCTTTTACATTGGCTTTATAAAAATCCTCAAATTTGCCCCAATCCCCAACCATTGCTGCATTATGCATTAAAATTTCGCAATCCTTCATTGCCTTTGTAATCTCTTCTTTGTTTTCAATATCTCCCCTTATCAATCGCACCTTGCCTTTTTTAATATGGCTTTCAATAAATCTAATTGAGCTGGACTCTCTGGAAAAAACAGTTAATGGATATCCTTCCTCAACTAATTTATCTACAAGATGGCTTCCAATAAATCCAGTCCCTCCGGTAATAAATATTCTGGGCTTAATCAGTAATCACCTCTAATGCCCGAGGAATTACTTCAATTTTTGCAGGCAAATATCCCCTATAGTCGCCGTCAAATTCTATTTTCGGATTAGCTTTATTATACTCAACTATTACTTTCCTGCAGAACTCCAATCTTGCCCCTGATGAGTTCAAGATATTTCCAAGATATAGCCTCCAAAGATTAACTAGTAATGATAACTTAGTTTTGCCGGATATAGACAAGCAATACATCTTTCCATCATCCTGCTTTATGTCAAGAACCGCCGGTGAATACACAGGCGGCATGACTTTAGTAGCGTCCTGCCGGTTCAGCGGTTCTTGAGCATGCTCAGAGTTTCCACTGGTCAATAGACCAGTGGTAAACTCCGACATATCTAATGGCACCCTCATGCCAGAAGCAATAAAGGGGTCCTTGCCTATAGTAAGATTGATAAGATTACTAACTTCTTTTTTCACATCATCTATATTCAATTTGAAGTCAGATTTCTTATACTGTGTAAGAGATACTAATGTAGAAAGCAATGTACCAAGAAAATCACCCAAATATTCCCTATATCTTCCATTGGATTTTGAGGCTATATTAGGTCCTAACCCAATATTGACGCTGCTTCCAAAATAAGATATTGTCTTTTTCTTATCTAAGTTAAGATGTGTGATCTTCCCTATATCAATCTTCTTTGTTCTTCCTCTTATTAGAGATTTAACAGATTCATCTAATTTAATAGGAATCTTATGATATCGATTAAAATCTGGGCTTGTCCCGATATGCACAACCCCTAATTTAGGATATGGTTTTTTTCTTGATAAAATTCCGGTAATTACTTCGCAAATAGTGCCATCTCCCCCTATAGCAACTATGACATCAAATTTCTTAGGCGCTTTTCTAGCTAAAGAAATTGCTTCATCTTTTTTGGAGGTAACTGCATATTCAAATTCTACTTTTTCTTTTGTTAGTATACTTTTAATTCTTTCAAAATCTGCCTTGCTTTTTCCTTGTCTTGAGGTCGGATTATATATTAGGAAATATTTCATGTATACCTAGCCTTAATCTCATTAAAGACAGAAATGACTTTATTGATTTCTTCATCACCTAATCCTGCATGAGGGATTAGCCTTAAGCACGACCTTCCTATAGGAACACTTGGAGGCACAAATGGTGTAGCATAAACTCCTTTCTGAAATAAATCTCTGGCAAGATTGATTGTTTCCTGCGCTTCTTTAGAAACTATCGAAAACAAAGGAGTATTAGATTCTGTCAGATTGAATCCCATCTCCTTTAGCTGAACATAAAGCGCTTCTTTATTCTTATACAGCTTTTTTCTTTTATCATCCGCAGATTCAATTATTTCAAATGAAGCTATAGCAGACGCAGCCAAGACAGGAGGCAAGGCAGTTGAATACACCAGCGGAGGACAAAAGTAGCTAAGGAATTCAATTACTCTGGAATTAGAAGCAATAAACCCCCCAGCGCATCCAAATGCTTTGCCAAATGAGCCAGTTACCATATCTATTTTATTAAAAACATCATATAATTCAATGCTTCCTCTTCCTTTTTTGCCCAATATTCCGATTCCATGAGCATCATCAACAATTGTAAACGC
>JAHIPG010000016.1 GCA_018894775.1 Nanobdellota archaeon | reverse complement strand
TCGCTTATACTTCTTTACTAATCCTTTCGTGTTTTCCATTCCATAGGATATTAGTTCAAACCTTGATTCTGTGTCTATCATGTTCTCCAGCATTTCTCCCCATTGTTTTTCATCTTCACATACCATCTTTTTCACCTCCCACTTTTTCAGCCTATGTACGACCATGTTTTCCTCCTTTCCTTTTCTTCCCTATTTTTCATATGCTCTCTTCCGTCTTCCTCATCAAGGTCATCATCCACAGCATCATCTATCTCATTGTTTAAACCCAGATTCGCTCTTCTCATTCTCAGCAGTATCACAGCATCCCTGTCCTTTTTCCGCTCCTTCAATACTTTCTCAGTTATCTTATCAAGGCATCTCTCTGTCAACAGAGCACCCTCTGGAAGGCTGATTTTCTCTGCCCTGAACCATTTCATCAGATTCTTCTCCAGCTTACCCATCTTTTTCATAGGGCAACTTCTTTTCCTGCATTTCCCACATTTTTCATCCATATTTTATCACCTACATACTATTAGGACTGTGTTGTTAATATAGTTTATTCAGCATGGTTAGAAAAATGATTGAACTAAAATATGTTTTTAAACCTTCCGTTCAATCCGCTTTCCAAAAATTACTCTAAACCAAAACTTTTCTGTGTTTATTATGTTGTTATTATGTCATCCAATCTCTCTTTTCCACTTTTACCGGGTGGAATAATAGGTCTTATTTTCAACGCTTCTTTTTTTATTACTTTCAACGCTTTTCTACTTTCTGGACTTCCCAAATCCGCAAAGCCTTCCCCGTAACCATACTTTATCTGCTGTTTTTTCAGAATTCTTTTTATTTTTTTATAAGTCTGCTCTGTTATTATAGCACTGAAGAAAACACCAGTCATACTTCCTTGAACCGCCATAGCACATCCTGAACCACTAAAGCCTTCATCTTTTTCCTCTGCGTAACAATCTAAGCCATCCTGATTAGCAAGAACATAGATTTCTTTTCTTTTCTTTCTCTTCATTTTCTTTGTTTTGTTTTTTGTTCCTTTTCCCTTCATGTTTTATCACCAATATACTATTAGGACAAGATTGTTAATATAGTTTATTCAGCATGGTTAGAAAAATGATTGAACTAAATCAGCGATTCTTTTCGGAAAGATACTGCCGGCTATCTATTATCCTCTGCATATATTTTTCTTTTGCCCTCAATCATCCCAAAAATCTAATTTCTTATCCTTTTTATTCTCCAACTGCTTTTCAACCCGCTCTTTGAATCTCCCTGCAGCATGATCATATTTTGATAATATCCTCTCAATAACCATTAAACTTATGTATTCTTTATGCTCCTGCTTTCGTTGTTTTATCTCAGATTTAAGACTCCTCATAACATTATTTATTGATTTAAGAAACCTATTAAGTTCTACCCATTTAATCTCCTTTAGTTTGACTTTCATAACCACCCATCAATTAGTTCATATCCGCAGACTTTACACCTTTCCTCATCCTCAGACGTTATCCCCATCCTGTTGTTTTCACACATAAAAAATCACAAAAAAATGGATGCCTTCTTGGTTAATATATTTTCTTACGAACAGTTAGATAAAAGGTTGAACTAAAATGAGTTTGATGATGAGTTAATCATCCAATCTTTGTGTTACATGCCTAGCCAAAGGTGAGGTGGGGAGAATGAGAATTGTCACGGAGTTGTCTGCATTGTCGTGTGCCTTTTTGCGTTCCATTCGCATAATGTAGTGTCATTCTTATAATTTGGTATTTGCCATTCTTCCAGATATTCACTCTACTTTTTTTGATAATTTTCAATCAGCAACTTGTCTATAATTTCTTTTTTGATGAATGCCTTATCTTTTATGGCGGTTAATGGGTATCCAATAAATTGTCCAATCCATTCTTCTTCTCCTTTATCGTCTTTCCAATGATAGTTGGAGATTGTTCCTCCAATTTCTAATTTTTTATCAAAGTTTTTTCTTTCATCAATCCCTAAACATAGCGATACTTCCCATAGCGTTGCTTTTTCCTTAATGTTTTTTGTTTCAATCTTACAGATCCATATTTCTGGGCCATTGGTTGAACTTATCTTTTTAATATGCGCCCATGGGGAGAATATTATTATTAGTGCTACTAGAAATTCCTCTGTGGGCTTTTCTCCCTCTTCCTCACCCACAGCTCTTCTAAATAAAAATACATGCCAATCTTTCAGATACAAAGATTTCGGACCATAGGAATATTCCTCTGAGAATTCAATACTGGGATCTATCTCTCTCAATACCTCGGCGAAATCATCTTTCATTGCATTTATTTCTTGATACGTTTTTCGAACTATTTTATATGCCTGATCTATATTTTTTCCTGCTTGGTCCATAATTTTTCCGTGTTCTAAATCGCTTTCCATGTATGTCACCTCCCTATTATTTGATAAAATATTTTACTAGAATTTTCGGGACATTTTAATTTTGCAATATCTTTCCAGTACTGTTTTATTGTTGACATATAAAAAATATTTGGATCTTTGAAATGTAGTGGTTCTTTGAATAATTCCTCCGACCAATAAGTTCTTTTCTGTGTATGGTAAAAAATCGGTTCATTTGTAGTAGTTGTGAGCTCTAATGAACAGGAATTAAGAAAATCAAACCCAGTAAAAGGGATAAGATCTCGCTTATCGAGAAAATCAAATAATTGTTGTGATATTTTTCTTTCGAATGATTCTTCTGAGGATTTCTCAATTATCTCTTCTAAAACAGGAATTATCTTTTGCCAATTTGTCCAATATATCTTATTTGTTGCCATTTCTATCCCTGTTGCTTCAATCTTTCCAATAGAATCGATAGACTCTTGAATTTCGTTTGTTGGTATGGATGAATCTTTTGTTATTAAAATCAAAAAGAAATTTGAAATATTGAATAATTTTTCTTCTACACAAATTTCGTTATCTAGTAAAATATATCTTCCTAAAAAATATTCTCTTGCAAGTTGATCTATTAACTGTGATTTAAGTTGATCGGGTGGTACCTTTTCTTCAATGAATCCTATACCACTTTTACCCGAGTAGAATTTTGCTTCAATAATAAAAGCAGTGTTTCCCGCAAAGATAATTAAATCTGGTTCGACACCTCTTCCAAAATCACTAGGTAGAGAGAATTGCTTCCAAAACAGAAATTTATTTTCAACCAATGGAAAGTCTAGACGATTGTTATTAAGATTAATCGAAGTCTGGAGGAATTTTTTTAACCAAATATTTGGGAGAAAATCAAAAGTAGAAAATACCGATGACGTCAAGAAATCTTCACTGACATCCTCATGTAATGTCAATTTTTCCTTCAAATCTGCTACGAACATGTTAAACCTCACATATTGCCGTTTGCATTAATCAACTACTAAATGCCTTTTGATAATAAACATAAAGGGCGGATAGCATTTTAATTTTTCCTCTTATTACACAGGCAATTTCACCTAACTTGGGTATATCCAAACCTAAACTCAGCCCATTATATCCTTCCGACCACATATATCTCCCTATTTTTATATGTTATATCCTCTCCCAATACTCGGGCATTCCACCTTCACATCCTTCACAAGTTTTTTGAACATCTCAGGATTCCCTGTATGCACAGGAAATACCTTTTTCGGATTTATTGTCTGGATGTTTTTTATGATTTCTCTGCCTGAGCAGTGCCCAGATGCGTGTAGCTGATGAAAGTTTAGTCCGAAATGATCCAGCCAGTTGTGCATGACCTCATCCTCAATATCCTCGTCACTGAATGGCTCGCTCATGGAATGAATGAAATGACTGCCTTTGTCTGGTCTTATGTCAATGAGCTCCGCAAACTGCATCAAACCCAAATTTAATAGCAGTTTGGACTGGTTTTTATGAACATAATCACAGTCAACCGCGTCATCAAGAAACTCCTGCTCCCATTTGCGGTAGGTTTTCTTTGGCCTGAGATAAACAAGGATGTTTGGATCAGCCGTAACATCAGGGACTGGCAAACGCTTGTCTTCCTTCAGCCTGCTCAGCAGATGCGCTGCTTTTAGGGAGACAACAAACTTTCTCCCAGAGTCTTTTGCGACCTGATAAAAGGTTCTAAGCCTGTCAATGTCCCTGGGATAAAATGTTGCGATAACAAGTTTCCTGGTTTTTGATGCAACCTCACAGCTTTTGGTTTTGACTTCTTTTTCCGTGTGATTGGTTTTTCTCTCAGAGCCTATTCTTGTGCCCTCAGAAACCATTGCAACAGGACTGGCGTCTTTTGCCTTCCTGATAAACTCCTCTGTCATATCTGCCCTGACACCATGCATCCTCAAATCACCTGTGTAAACAACACTGCCCTCTGATGTGTGAACAATGTACCCGTAGGCGGCTGGTATGGAATGATCAACATGCACAGGTTCAACCTCCATTGAACCAATTTTTATTTTCTTCCCGGTCCTGAATGTACGATACAAATGCTCGCCGTAGTCTGTCATGGTGCTCTGTTCCTCAACCGTTTCCATAATCAGTTTTGTGCATTCACCAAGATAAACAGGGATGTTTTCATCAATGAAACCAAGATAGCCGACATGATCAAAATGCGCGTGCGTGCAAAACACCGCATCAATCTCTGGCTTTACATATTTCAGGTCTGTGCCTTTCAGCAGATCTTTTCTGTAGAGTCCTTTTATTTTTGGCAGCATCCCAAACTCAAATCTGTCCTTCACCGGGCTTATGCCTCTTGGCTGGAGCCAGTTTATCCAGTAATCATCACCACTATTGAATGCTATACCGAAATCAAGCAGGATTTTCGTGCCCCTGTCCTCAACCATGATTTTATTCCCACCGACTTCGGATACACCGCCGTAGAAGGTTAGAGAGGTCATGATTATTTCCCCTTCAATTTTTCAATGTCTATCCTATGTCCATATTTCTCAGTATTAAATGCGTGCATCATTTGTAATAACATTAAATTTGGACAATTATTTAGATATTCACACCTATCCTCTTCTTCACGTATTTTCTTAACCTTATCTATCAAGTCGTCGATTATCTCTGAGAAAAATTTAATCTTAACCTTATATTTATCCTCATATTTTTTTTTATCTTTTTCAACTCTCTTCTTAAACTCTTCTTCACCCTCTTTTGGTTTTTGTTTCCGAAACCATGGCCAACAGTAAATCCATTTTTCAAATTTAGACCCATATAACTCTTCTACTTTCTTTTTAAGTTCTTCATCTTCTAGATGATCGTTTATTTCCTTAACTGATGTTTTACCTGCTTCACATAATGGATCTGCTTTAACTTCCCCTACTATTAAGTGATTGCCAGATGGTTTAACAGCGATTATATCAATATCGCTCCACCCTCCCCCCTTCTTAAATCGTGTATCTGTCCTTACAGTATAGCCATTTAGTTCTAGCCACTCTCTGACAAACGACTCATAAACTTCTGTCATTTTCTCACCTTTATCCTAATCCCTTTCCAACCCTTTAACATTTCACATCCTTTTCCTGAAATACTCCCCGATCGGCGTGAGCATAATTCTTGTTTTTCCATTGTAATCCATTTTTGCAATGCCTTTCCTGCTCATCTCCATCAGGAGTATGTCAAATTTTCTTCCTGAAAGACCTGTTTTCTTTTTTATTTTCTCAGCATCACAATCCTTTTTTATGTTTTTCAGTATTTTTCTTTCATCCCGGTTTATTTTCTCCTCAAAACTCATACCCTTTATTATGGGGAGTTTGTATGTTTTCTCCTCACTGTGGTATGCGGGTATGCCTTTGTTGAAACACATGAGCAGTGCGGCTGCGGAGAGTATTTTTGGTCCCCCGCTCGTGTTGAATCTCAAGTCATGGTTCTTGTATCTGTCTATGACTTCACCTATTTTGTTGAAGCATCCCATGAAGTCGTATGAATCCACCTTGATGATTTCTACTTCTGTGCCTGTTATGCTCTCCATTTCCCTTATTTTCTTGAACGCATCAAGCCCAGGGTCATCTGTAATAATCACGAGTTTTTCGTATCCTATGTCCCTTCTTGCAACATTGAGTTTCGCCTCGTCCCTTCCAAATGTTGTGATGAGTATTTTCATAAAAATCTCACTCAAATAGTAGTTCAACTGATTCAAGGAGCTTCACAGATTTTTTCCGTGAATCC
>JAHIPG010000163.1 GCA_018894775.1 Nanobdellota archaeon | reverse complement strand
TGTTAACATCTACAAGACCGCTTATAGGATCCAGTTTATATCCTCCTATGGCTGTACATGTTGTTGGCACACATTCTTTTGATCTCATCAAGCCTACATAACCTAAGTAATCTATAAGTGCTGTTGCTTCGTAAATGCCTTCTCCTTCACTTTCTGTTACGTAGGGTGTGTTTCCTTCAACCCATTTCCCATTAGCATCATCATAATATACTATAATAACATCTTCTTTGTCATAGCAGTCAACATCTACACCTCTATAATATATTACAGCCATCTGTTCAGGAGAGATTGTTCCATGAATATTATATTCGTAAAGTTGTACAAGTTTATTACAATCAGGTAAATCCCTTTCTCCACAGTCCAGTATTTCTGTTCTGCTGAGCTTGCTTGGACTTAATTCAACGCAGTCATCCTCTGATTCACAACATTTACCAGAATCACAATCTCCTTCTTTTGGTGATATGCATACATAGTTTGGGTCACAACATGTAAATCCTTGACCTTCACATGTTTCAGATACGTCTTCTTCTATTGTGAATGTTCCAGAATATACTTCAACATCTTGGATATATAGCTTTACAGTATAATCCCCTACATCTCTGTTCTCCCCGTCTATATTTAATGTCTTATAGGCATATAAAGGATCGATATCTTCAACAACAAAATCTATCTCGGTTGATATGTCTTCTCCTAAAGGCCCTGTTATTTCATGAGCTATCTTATCTCCTGCTACAGCTGCTGACAGTTTTACCACAAAATAAGCTGCATTATCTGTATTCATGAATATTGTTTTCTCTTCTAAGCATTCTATAGGTATTGAATAATTACCGTCTATATATCCTTCAGGTATGTCTATAACTCCACATATCCAGAGATTATCAAATGTTGCTGCAGAGGCAAATAACATGTAGAATATGGATGCTATGACCAAGATGAATGAAACTATGATTATTTTCTTTTTCATTTTTAACAAGCTATGCAGCTACCTCCAATTGCAACCTTGTCCCCTATATTATAGTTTAATCTTAAACCAAGTATCTCAACTTGTTTTGCTTCTTTTGCTTTACAGCTGGAATCTACGTCTATTTGTACACATGCTGTTTCCTCAAGTTCGTATTTTGTTGAGAATGGTGAATCAACTGTTCCTAATACAAATTCGCTATCCCCTTTCTTAACTACAAGAGGGTATACCATGAGTATGTTCAGTGTCTTCTTATCAGCTGTCATGATAACTTGTACGTCTGGTTGTGATTTTACTTCTATGTCTAATGATTTGAATGTTGAGAAGTCTGTACAGCCTTCTATACAGTCGCAGAAGTCTTCTTCAACTTTTTCTGCGATGTCTGGCTCATAGTCTGGGCATTTTGGTCCGCCTGTTGCGAATGTTCCTGAACAGTAGTCTACAGCACCATCTACAGACTGATCAAGACACGTTTCAATGTAGTTCTTGACATCCAATGCTTCGTATGATACTGTTTCGGCAACAGTAGTCTTGCTTTGCGAGACAGATCTTTGCCCTATGAAAAGTGCTATCCCTATCACGACAAGAATGAGTAATCCTACTACAACGAATGCTGTTATCTGACCTCTTTTTACCATATATATTTACGACAGAGCAATTTATAATATAAATGTTTCGATGGCTTAAAATTGTTGAGAATTAGACGGTGTTCCTATAGTTGGTTGCGGATTTTCTACAGGTTTCTGTTCTGGTGTTCCGACTGTTTCTTCCTGTACTGTTTGTTGAGGAGTCTCTGTCTGTTGTTCAGCAATTGCTTCCTGTTTTTGTTCCAGTAATGATTTTGGGTCTACCTGTGCTACTTCTTGTGCTACAAACTCTAGTCTTTCAAACATGTCATTCTTTGTTACTCTTCCTGTGATCATGAAATGCTTTCCTTGAAGGTCATTCTTGACCATTTCGAATTCTACAGGGTTTTCTCTGTATTTCTGTACTTCTTCTTCTGTCTGTCCTAATACTTTTTCGACTACATCTCTGAAGCATACTACTCTTATGTTGTCTGTCCCGTCATCAAATACGAAGTTCAGTATAGGGATATGTTTTCCGACTACAGCTCCGTGTTCGTTGCATGATTTCTGTTCACCCATTACTTGTAATTTTCTGTTGCATTGTGGGCACGCTTCATAGAATCTTGGTTCGAATACTTGGACGACTGTTCCAAGTACTTTTACTAAGTCTCCTACTTGTAGTTGGTCTATCTTTTTTTGTGTGAAGTCGTTTACTTTTTTTATTTCGTCTACATCTTCTCCTTCTGGGTTGATTATCAACTCACTTCTGTTTCCCAGGTGGAGTTCTCTGAAACCTTGATTTTCTTTTGCGTAAGAGTTTACAACTTTTAATATATCATTCTCGTTCATGTTATCAACTTGGTTGATATGGTTTTCGTCCCATAGAACTATTCTTAACACCCCTGTTTCGTCCCCAAGGAGCAGAGAAGCAACTCTTCCTTCCCTTCCATTTTTGTTGAATGTTCTTACTTCATATTTTTTGACAATTCTTCCTATGACCTCAACTCCTCTTAGACCTGCTGCTACCTCTTTTATTTTGTATTTTTTCTTTTGTGGGTCTGGGAATAGTTTGACTCCTAGTTCGTTAGCTACAATGTGTGCTGCTCCTTCTTTAGAAATAAGTCCAGAAAGCTTGTCAAGTTTTTGTTTGACTTTTTCATCAATCTCTGTGTCGCTGATGCCTTTCTCTTCTTTTATCTTCCTTTTTATGTCTTCGTAGTTTATTTTTAACATCTGAAAGAAATAGTTACGCTTGTTTATTATAAAGTTTATTGTTGTTCTAAATATAGATTAAAAGAAAAAAATAATATTTTATCTTATATTCCTTATTGTTATTGTTTTGTCAATCTCGAATTCATAGTTGTAGTATAAATCTGCAACTAAAGGTGTTTTGTAGTTTTCGTCACCGTCTATTGACACACTGCATCGGATTATTTTCTTTCCGCTTATGAGCTTAACGCTTCCTGAACTTCCGCCATCAAGCGTTTCACAGTCTGCCCCTCTTGGTTGGAGTATATTCAATTCTACTATTGGATCACTGTCTTCTTCTGAGAAGCAGTCTTCTACAACTTTTCCATCACCGACATTCTCGATTGTAAATTCGAATCTTACAATATTTGTCCCTTTGAATTCTTCAAGACCTTTTACCTGTACTGGTGCTGCCGAGTTATCACTGCTTGATATGCTTCCTCCGGATAGGTCAGTTTGCTTGTCACTTATCCAGAAATTATCAGCATTTATTTTTGTTGTATAAGGAAAACAGACTTCTACTTCTATTTTTGGTTTATATTCTGCTGAGAACATTTCTTCTGGTGAGTAAGTGATTGTACCCATGTCAATGGTTGCAACTGTAGGGTCTAATTCAGCAATCAACAACTCGTCATCATTGCTTGATTCTATACTTGAAGGGTTGAATATTTCTGTTGTTGCAACTCCTTTCAGACTTGCCTGTACATCTCCAGGTTGCAAATCTATTGCTCCTTTATTTGTTAGCTTAAGGACAATTTCTATAGGGTCGTTTACAAAATTTATTGGAGGTGGTGAATCATCTTCAAACTCAACTGTTAGTCCGCCCTTTCCTGTAAAAGCAAACCCCTTTCCGCCTGTTGATTTCATTCCATTATCTTCATCTGTTGGTACACAGCCTATGCTGAACAGTAACGTTATGACCAATAATGCTGTTAATATTCTTTTCATTATACCACCTCAAATCTATTTGAATCAATTATTTCGTAAGCATATTCTAATTCGACAGTTATCTCAGACTCGTAGCTTTCGTCAGAAGCTTCAACACTGTCTACCATACATCTTGCAGTTGCCTCACCATCTCTTAATTTTACAGGATCACATATTCCTCTTCCTGGAGCATTGATCAATCTTACATTTATTGATGGTTGGGTTCCTTCCTGTGATGCTTTGCATTCTTCTTTATTGTCCTCAAGATCGAACACATCTCCTTTTGCAGCGTTCTTTATATCTATACTTAATATTAGTGTTACAGTTTCGGAATCTGAAGGGATTATTTCTTGCGTGACTTTACTTATTGTCACAGGCCCTGATGATGCACTTTTGACTATGTTCTTAGTAGGAGTTATCTGACATCCTTCTTTTGAGTATGCTTCTTTCTTGATACATGTTTGTAGTATTCCATAAGTCTTATAATCATATCTTGTTGTTGCACTTACAGCAAAATTCTTTAGGTCCCCAGACATAACTTCTCCACCTTCAAAGGTTAATATTTCTTCTTCCCCCTCCAGCTGTTCATCCTCTATCCTTCTTTTTCCTTCTAGGCTGAAACTATCACATTCGCAGTTTGCCATTCCAGAAAAGTATTTTGGATTTAATCCTGAGATGCATACTGATCCGTCTGATTGTGATTCTCCTTCATTAGTTACCTTTACTGCTATCTGAAATGGCTGTGTAGAATATACTTTGCCATCTTCTATAGGTGTCATAATCTCAGGTGTTATTCCTTCATTACCTCCTATGAAATCTGATTTTCCAGAAGGTGTCTTTCCAATGCCAGGTACTTTTTCTCTTATATCTGTAAATTTACATCCACTTGTTAGAATCATTAATGCTATGAGTATTATGATTATTCTTTTCATTCTATAACGTCTGCCTGGCAATCTGATAAAGAATCGTATTCTCCACAGGTTCCTTCACATCTTGTTGTGTCACATTCTGAAAGGCATACATAGTTTTGTGTTTCTTTTTCCAAACAGGAGTATGATTTTTGTGTTGTTTCTTCCTCTGTTGTTTCTGTTGTGGTTGTTGTTTCAGTTGTCTGCATTGGTTTAATCTTTACTGGTACTGTTTTTGCTTGGAATTCATAATCATAGCTGACAGAGACTGAGTATTGGTCTTGCTGGTATGGTGACCCTCCGAGTATTGCGTCATCTATTTTCAACCAGCAGAAGAATCTCACTGATGTTTCTAATGGTTCTTTTGTGCCTATGCCTTTTCCGAATGCTGGTAATTGGTTTAGCATTGCTATATCTGCACTATATGATTTGTATTCTCCTGTTGAACTAGTTGTTTCTCCGAATGGGCATAATGTGCTTGCCGGACTGTCTTCTTTATTTATACTAATCTCTTTTGGCAGTGAAAGGCTCATTGATGTTATTTTTGTAACTTTCCCATCCCACCTATTCCTGAGGCTTATACCTACTGCTGGAAAATAATTCTCTCCTATTATAATAGGTTGTATATTTTCATCGCTGACACCTAACCCAAGTTCTACTGGTTCTTGATTGTATATTGATCTTATCGGGAGATCTTCATCAATGCCATATTTATCGAAGAAATCTTCACCCATATTTATTGTATCATCTGTGAAGTATACTCTTAACGAACCTCTTTGATTCTCGTGTTTGAAACTTACTTTTCCTTGTACATCTAATTCTTTCTCTTCACTTAATTCTTTTTTTGTCTTCATCTGACATACTATATTTGAATAGCTTAGAGGATTATCTGTTGAAACTTTAGGTTCTGGAGGGATTATACTCAATTTTTCAATTGAATCAGAGGTTTCCACATCCTCATCTTTTACACTACATTCTAGTTTTAATGGGAGTTCTTGGACACCTTCCCCTACATCAAATTTGTATTTGAATGCTAAGGTTGATCCTGCAGGGACTATCTTATTGCCTATGATTGTGAAATCATCAAATTTGACACCAATTTTTTCTTCTGCTGTGCTGGATTCTGTCTGCCAGACACTTCCTACCTCACTTGCTTTTTTCAGCTGCTCCCCATAGAAAGTGAAAGGGTTATATTTGTCTGCTGCTACTCTGAGCTCAGCAAGCTTCAGTCCGCCAGCATCCGATCCAGCCCATGCCACACCATAGACTATTAATACCACTAAAACGAGTATTAGAACGATTGTGAATATGAATTTGACTGGTGAACTCTGTTTCTGTGCTGCCGTAACCACCTGTGGAGTTGGCTCTTTAGAAGGTTGTTCTTCTGCCATCTTCTAAAAAAACAAGCTTTATTAATATAAAAAGGTTTTGTAAGAGCATGCCTATAAATATTTGTATAGAAGCTCTATTGCGATTATTTTTTGAAATAATAAGAGTTCTTTTTGGTGATATTACACTTCTTTGGAGAGGTGGTTACTTTGAGACTCAGCTTCCTGCTTTGATTTCAACATTTAAGTGGATATTTCTTTTTGCTATAATGACTGTACTAGTACAAAACAGGCTTATAAGGAAAGCGCTTATTGTGATGATTCCTGAATTCATTAATCTTATGATAGACCTTCTTGGAATTATACCTTTTATAGGTCCTTTTTTAAGTATTGGTGCAGGAGTTATTGGAGCGCCTATTGCTGCTCTTGCCTGGGCTTTTGCACTTTGGACTGATGAGCATGTTCATCCAATGCTTAGACTTTTTGCAACACCGGGTGTCATGATTCTTGCTGCTGTTAATGCTATCCATCCTTTCTCTATTTTTGGTGGTGCGGCTTATGTTGTGGCATTTACATTCGCTGCTGAGATTATGGCTTTCCTTTGTATAGGCCTTATAGGATTGATAATTATTCTAAGTCCGACTTTCTTATGTAATTTTATTAATGGTGCATTAAAAACCTGGGAGGAAATCCGTTATGAAGGTTGGAAGGCTGCCATATTTGGTTCTTTTATGCTAGTCAAAAATAAAGCGATATATCTTAGGAATAAATTCTAGTTTTTCTTTTATCTCTTCTTTTACTGCATCACCCAGTGATTCCATCCTATACTTTGTATTGCCTACGTACATCTTTAACCCTATCTTATGATGTTCGTTTGTCTCTTTATTATATAGGTAGGATTCTATCTTTCCTTCTATGTTCTCTCTTGTTCTGACTTCTAGGTTGTACGGCTGTTTGTAGAATCCTTCCGCTGCTTCATGATGGAAATATTTTTTCATGTCTTTTATTGGTTCAGAGAAGCCTATTCCTAACATGAAGCTCGTGATTATTGCACCAGTTATTACTAGCTTTTTGTACCTCATTTTTACACCTCTTTTTGTAATAAAGAATTCTTAATAAGTATATTAATACTTGCTCGGATTTTTGGAAGAATTTACGAATCTAATTTTTTCTTTATGAGTTTTGCTTTTTCTTCTCTGCCCAATCTTATATAAGATTTGTATTCTGATTCTAGGGTTCTACAAGGTATCTCAAATGAGCCCATGTCTATTATTATAATATTTTCATCATTCTGTTCACCTATAACCTCAATCTCTATATCATCAATCATGAATTCACCTCTATGACAGGGAAAGTTTGTCTTTTCTGTATATCCTACTGGTTCTGTTTCATACTCTTTCAAGGCTTTCCCGATTTCATATGCTCCTTTTTCATCAGTGAGGATGTCTATATCATTCGCTTTGACGCCAACCCCTTGGATTTCTAGATTGGTTCCTCCCATGAGACACCAGTCTATATCTTTTCCTTTCAACTTTTTGGTTATTATCCTAAGAACTTCTATTTTTCATTTTGATATCATGGTTTTTGTTTATAGTCATACACATTTATTTCTTGTATGTTCCTAGGCACATCAAAGTTTTTGTATGGTAGGCCTGCGCTTGCCCCTTTGAAGTCTATATATTCTATGTCTAAAGATTTTCTTAATTTGTCGTATTTATGTGTTGCTATTTCTAGATCGCTTAGTGAGACTCCAACAACTAAATCTGGTCCTAAGTCTGAGAGTATTCTTGCTTCTAGGTGAGGATTTTTGCTGCCATGGTATTTACAGTCTAGTTTTCTGTTTTTTCCTGTTAAATCTATCACGCTATCAAACTTTTTGACCATAGTTCCTCCTTTACAAAGTTTTGATAAATTCTTTTAGAATCTTATACACAGTCCCCATACTTTTTATATCTGCCCATTCATTTGGTGCATGCAAATTTTTTCCTTTAACTCCAAAGTCTGTTGTGACTATTCCTTTTCCTGCGAAGAATCTTGTATCTGATCCGCCTGTTGTGCTTTTGAACCGTGCTTTTTTCTTTGTTACTTTTTCAAATACTTTTTTGAGCTTCTGCATATGGGGCTCTTTTATGTCTGTAATCCTCATTGGTTGTTTTTGTGGTGTTTCTACTTTGATACCTTTTAGGTTTCTGATTTTTTTGATTATCTTATTGACATCGTCATGTTCTGTGTATCTTATATCCAATCCCATTTCTGCTTCTGCTGGAACTTTGTTGTATGCTTCTCCACTTTTTATCCATCCAAGGTTTAGTGTTGCTGTCCATCTTTTCTTATTAGGCTTAGGAAACATTTTCTTGATCTTCTGATATTTATCCATGAGTTTATCTATTGCGTTTTCTCCATTCCAAGGCGTTGATCCGTGTCCTGCTTTCCCTTTTGCTGTTACTTTCAACCATAATATCCCTTTGTTCTTTATTGTGATTTCATAATTAGATGGTTCTGTTGCTATAACTAATCTAGGATTCCATTGTTTGTAGAGATGACCGACTCCATCTTCTCCTCCAATTTCTTCATCGGTTGTAAGCATCAATGCGATATCTTTTTCTTTTTCTTCTTTCAAAAGTTGTATCGCTATTGCACATCCTGATTTCATGTCATAGGATCCTCTGCCGTATAGCTTTTTACCTTTGACTTTTGGTTTGAAGTCTCCTGGTTCAGCTTCAACAACATCCAGATGTCCTTCGAGAAGTAGTTTTGGTTTTTTTGTTTTCTTTACAGATGCTATGATGTAAGGTTTTCCTTTGTTGATTCCTTTTGTTATGTGCAATCTTTTGGGTAATTGCTTTGCAACATAGTCCACGCATCGTTGCAGTTCTTTAGGATTCTCTTTTGTTGTTTGGAATTTGATTAAATCAGATGTTAGTTTTACTATCTCTTTCATGTGTTCGTTTAGGGTGTTTTTGCTTATATTTTTTGCTTTTTTGCAGAATTATATAATTATATACCGTTATATAGATTATAAGGAGAATGTCTATATAGTACCTGAAACATAGGTATAATTGTTCCGGAGAAAAGAAATACTTTCCGGATACACCAAAAACATGGTTGCCTTTGAGGCGCGTAAGACCACTAACAAAAGAAAAACGGCGGCGTCCAGCGGAAACCCTACAAGATAAGCGCAAGAAATCAAGGAAGAAGTTCTGCTAGTTATCAAACTAGCGAGAGCTCTCTTTCAAAAAACACGAGGCAAAAATGCAAACACAAACCCTAACACAGGATATGGAAGATGTGGCTCAGGCTACAATAGTTCTGAAGCTAGAGCAGGATCTTGAAGAGACGCTGATGAAAGAACTCTTAGAGAAGATTCAGTTCCAAGCGCTTGAGCAGAAAGTAGTCGAAGATGAAGATATCAAAGAAATAGAACAGGAAGAAGTTGAAGAGAAGCCTGGCTTTAGCAGCTATGATTGTGGAGAAGACAACGTCTACCGTCAGGATAAGGGTATGTACCATGTAGAACAGCCTTACGAAGAAGGTGAACCAGAATATAGAGGATAATTAAGTAAAAAATCCGAGTGAGAGTTCTCGGAATCAATCAAGATAGCGAGAGCTCTCCTCATCCCTTAAAAACAAACGTGGAGGAAGAAAAAAATGGCAAAAAAAATAGCTTTAATAAATAGTCCAAGACAATTTTATGAAAATAGCTTAACAAAGGATAAAGAAATTATTGATAATTCATACCCTATAGGTTTATTGTATGTTAGTTCAGCACTTAAAAATAAAGATTATGAAGTATCATACCTGGATGCAAACTTCTATAAAAAATCAATAAACGATATTGTAGAGTTTGTAAACAAGAATAAGCCAGAATTTGTCGGGATGAATATAGTTCTTCCAAATATGGATGTAGTACTAAATGCGGCAAAAGCTATAAAAGAAAAGAGTAACACCCAAATCATATTAGGCGGACCAGGCGCAACATTATTTGCGGATGAACTAATAAAACACCCTGCAATTGATTACACTATTTCTGGGGAAGGAGAAAGAACAATAGTTGAATTACTTAAAGGAATTGAAAATAATGAATTGAGTGAAGTTAAAGGTGTCTCATATAAAGCCGGTAATGAAATATGCACTAATGAACGAAGAGAACAAATCCAACATCTTGATGACATACTATTCCCAGATGTTACAGAAATTCCAAAAGATATTATCAACAAATCAGGTACAATCAGCATGTTTACAACTAGAGGATGTCCAAGCCAATGTACTTTTTGTTCAACACCTAAAATATGGGAAAGAAAAGTCCGGATGCGTTCTACAAAAAATATAATTGATGAAATAAAACACTACGAAGAACACTTCGACTTTAAAGAAATACATTTCCTTGATGATACATTTACACTAAATAAAAGAAGGCTTTATGATTTTATTGAAGAATACAAAGCTAATGATTTTGATAAAAAATATTCATGGAGATGTTTATCAAGAGTAAACACAATAGATGAAGAGTTAGCTATTGCCATGAAAGAAAGTGGCTGTTACCAGATAAGTTTTGGTATAGAATCTGGTAGCCCAAAAGTACTCAAAGACATCAAGAAAGGTATCAACCTAACACAAGCAAAAAATGCCTTAAGAATATGTAAAGATGCAGGCATTAAAACTAAGGCATTTTTCATGATAGGTTTCCCTTCAGAAACACCAGGAGATATAAAACAGACACTTGATTATGCGTGTAGCTGTGGTGCTGATGATATAGCCATTAACGTAGTGAAAGCATATCCTGGTACGGAGATGTATGAATCATCAAAAGGGCTAATAGGTGACAATTTTTCATACAAACAGATAAACTTTGATAGAGATCCTGCTAATGAAGTTGAGAAAAGAATGTTGAAGTAC
>JAHIPG010000162.1 GCA_018894775.1 Nanobdellota archaeon | reverse complement strand
TATATAGGCTTTACTCTTATTAGGTTTTTAGTAGATATAACTTATATATAAATCTTCCTATTTTTACCACTTAACAGTAGTAACATACCGAAAGGTTTAAATACTATTAGTAACATATAAAAAGCAAGAAAAAGGAGGTAAAACTCATTATGAAAAATTTAAGCTTACTCAAAAAAGCCACACTTTTAACACTGGTAGGATTGCCACTAGCTTTAGGGCTAGGATTCACAACCAAACAAAATTCTCAAGGACTAGAATCGAGAATACCAAGCATAGGAATGAACACAGCACAAGCCAAAGAAGAAAACCCAGAAGGATATGAAGTACCTGACTTGACAGGATTAACACCATACGCAAAAGGATTTCTAAAGAGTGAGCCAAAAGTCTTCGTAGAAAGATTCTTCACAAAAGATGGGGGGAGAGCAGCAAGATTTAGTTATGATAATGGAAAAGAACGAAAGACTTTTGCATATGCTATAGATTCTGATAAAGTAGCCCCAGGAGATTATACTATTTATGATGGTAATGGTGATAGCATATTTGAATCTAAGTATAATATTGAAGAAGAATTTGACGTGCCTGAATGGGCAAAAGCATAAAAGTTTTATACTTTAACCCTTCTTAAAATTATATGAATTTAGAAAAAGGAGTGCACCTATCTTTAGTCTTATTATTCTTCTTTTTATTGTCTATTATAACCTATGGGCTCACTGGTGAAGAAGGATTAGAAACTGAACTCATTGATGTTCCTAGTGTTGAACAGATGAAGGGTGCAACAATTACACCTGAAGGTGCTGTTGATATTACCAAGACTCCGGGCACCAACAGAATCCTTACACCCACAGACACCACCATAATCCCTATCAAAACAAACCTCGGAGAAATAACAAACGCAAAACTAGAAGATCACATTTCAAACTTTGGTGATCTAGTAGAAGGAAAAATAACATCATTCACCGACGACAACTTGATATCAATGAAAAGCATGTTTGACCCTGATTTAAGAGTGGAGATAATTATGGGAGAGGGCGGGACAGCAACAATACTGCAATACGATAAATATGGTAGGCTGATAAATATGATGACTGCGGAAATAAGTGCTGGGATTGCTTTGCAAGAAATATCAGGAGAATTTGGAGATCTCTTTAGGTTTGAGCCGAATAATGATACTGATAAAGCACAATATGCGCGTGCAGTGAACGAAGCTAGGATCGAGGCAGGAACGATGACTTTCACTAAGGACAACAAGACAGAAAAGGTTACAGCACCAACGAAAGCAGAGAAGCCAACAGAAATAACCCTTAACAAAAAGTCTGGCTTTGAATGCGCAACCCTGCAACAAGGTGGAAGCTACATATACGAGAGTTCAGAGAAAAGCTTATCTGTAACCAACAATAACAAGCAGGACTACACCGTCTGCATTAACAAAAAGAATAAGAAAGTTCTAAAACCAAAAGGTCAGCGGTCAGGATACATAGACCTGATAAGAAACACTGTAGACCTAAAGACTAAGGTGACTTACAAACATGGCAACAAGCCAGTATACCAAAGCTTTAACGAAAACAACCAAGCAACAATAAACTTAGAAGAAGGAAACATTGTCATAAATAATAGGGCACCGAAAGGAAAAGTATCCGAAGTCAGGATAGGACATCACTTGATAATAGAAGAAAAAATCGGGAATGAAATAAAGAGGTTTCATGAGTACACACAAGACCCTGCACCATTTTGGATAAGCTCTTACGAGACAAGCTTTGATAATCTAAAATTAATAGTTAGGGAAAAAGCATTAATTCAGGAAAATCCTGAGATAAGTAATAAGTTTATCATGCATGAGCCTGACAGTATGGAGATGGGACTCTGCCTAGGAGAAATGGAGGAAGTTTTAAACTATGAGAAAGAGCCGTCAGAAAACTGTTAACAGTAAAGGGCAGGTAACAGCCTTTATAGTATTAGGACTTATAATACTAGGCATCTTTCTCCTTGCGCTATATTTTGACAAATTTGACAACTGGAAGGGAGCTGGCAAGGAAACAATACTAACTTATCAAGCATCAGATGTTGAAAAAGTCATATATCAGTGCGTAGAAGATCTTGCCGAAGAAGGCCTGGTAGAAATGGGAAAGCATGGGGCTATGTAAATCCAGAAAATTATATGACAACCTTTTATTCAAACGTAGGTTACGCCTATCACAACGGAAAGGAAGAGTTTCCAGAAGTCCAAATCTTAGAGGAAGAGCTTTCCAAATACATCAGGGATAATTTGAAACAAAGATGCAACCTAAGAGTCTTCAAAGACCTTGAAATCAACACAGAAAACCGAATAGGTGCGTCAGCCTCGTTCCATGATAAGGTTATCCTTGACGTGATATGGTCAATAACTGTGACAAAAGACAACACCACTTTTGAATACACGAATTATAAGGTAAGCCTTCCAGTGAGGATGGGAAAAATCTGGGAAGTAATGAACGACATAGTTAAAAATCCTGAAAAGGCAGAACTTGTAACCAATCTAAAAAGCCAGAAAGACATGACGATAAACAGGTATTACCACGAAAATCAACAAAGCATCTACATCATAAGAGACCACAAATCAGAGATTAAAGACAAAGACTATTACATCTTCGCATTCGCGACAAAATAAGT
>JAHIPG010000161.1 GCA_018894775.1 Nanobdellota archaeon | reverse complement strand
ATTTATAAATATTTCCTTTTTATAATCAAAGAAAGCCTTTAAAAACTTTCTTTAAGGAGCTGAAAAATGGCATCAAACATAAAAAAATGCCCTGAATGTGGTGGCATAAACTTAATTCTAAACAAGGACAGAGGTGAAATCATCTGTAAAGACTGCGGTTTTGTCATAGAAGAAAAAATGGTAGATTTCGGCCAAGAATGGAGAGAATTCGACCATGACCAGGCAGACAAGAGAAGAAGAACCGGAGCACCAATGACCTACACCAAATTTGATAAAGGTCTAGGAACAGATATAGGTCAGAAAGGAGACGTATACAAACTGTCCGGCAAAGAAAGAAACAAATACTTCAGGCTAAGAAAATGGCAATACAGAATCTCAACAGCAATAGAAAGAAACCTTAAGCTAGCCTTAGCTGAACTCAAAAGAGTAGGATCCTATCTAAAATTACCTAAATCAGTAGAAGAAGAATCAGCAAGAATCTATACCTTGGCAGTCCAGAGAGGACTGGTAAGAGGAAGATCTATGGAATCAGTAGTTTCAGGAGCATTATACGCAGCATGCAGGAGACATGAAGTCCCAAGAACTCTTGATGAACTTTCTGAAGCATCAGGAATCGATAAAAAAGAAATAGGAAGGACATACAGATTTGTAACAAGAGAACTAGGAATAAGGATTCTTCCAAGCAACCCTGTTGACTACCTACCAAGATTCGCATCAGCACTAAAACTAAGCGCAGAGACACAAAGTAAAGCGGTAGAAATCCTGGAACTGGCACAGAAACATGAGCTGACATCAGGAAGAGGACCAACAGGAATCGCAGCAGCAAGCTTATATGTAGCAGCACTGATCAACAATGAGAAAAGAACACAGAGAGAAGTAGCAGATATAGCCGGAGTAACAGAAGTAACAATCAGAAACAGATACAAAGAGCTGCTAAAAAAACTAAATCTGAAGGATAAGATAAAAACCAAAAAAGAATAAGCTTTAAATATTTTTAATTCTCTTTTTTTATTATAATGTATAAGGTAGCGTTTACTCAAAGCTGGAAAGATCTTAAACAAAACTTAATCTTATTCATACCAGATATAATAATCGTATTGTTTAACCTCCTATTAGGACTATTCTTTTTACAATACTCAGGAATTCTTGGAGCTGTAAAAGATCCAGAACTATGGGTCGAAGGCCTGGTAACAGTACTGCCTGCAATATCAAGCTTTGTCCAACAGAACATAGTAAGACTCATAATAACATTCATAGCTTTCGCATTGACATCATTTGTCATAGGGTCAGGATTAACAGCAATGAAATATGCAATGATTAAAGATTTAGTGAAAAAAAAGAAACTAACAATCAAAAAAATGTTTTATTATGGCAAAGGTGTATGGAATATTATTTTTATGAAAATAGTTATGTTTGCAATCGGAATAATCGTGTTGATATTCTTATCATTATTCATAACCGGATTATCTCTGATAATATATTACTTCGTAAAGAGCAAAGTAATCATATCCTTAACAAATCTTGCATTAGTCTCAATTATAATCATAGTACTCCAGATGTCATTCTTCTTCAGATATCCAATAATGTTCCTGGACAAAAAAAATCCTTTAAAGGCAGTGAAGGATTCACTAACATATTTTCTAAAACATAAGAATTTTGTATTTAAAATATGGTTGATAATCGCATTATTATATGTATTAGAAGTCCTCTTGGCTTTACTATTAAGGAGACTAGAGTTCACTATCCCAGTTATTGGAGCATTAACATTAGTATTAGGTACTTTAATTAATATAACAAGAAATCTCTGGTCAGAAATATTCAAATTTAGGACATACAAATCAAATCTCTAGAACCATAAGGTCATCTGCACACTTAACATTCTTAAAAATGGCTTTAGCTTCCTTCTTCATATCCTTAACACTCTTATACCTCTGGCTGAAGTGAGTAAGGATAAGCTCCTTAGCTTTGGCCTTCTTAGCAATATCAGCAGCCTGTTTTGAGGTGAGATGCTTATACTCTTTAGCTTTATCCTCTTTATCACTAAGATATGTAGACTCACAGATAACCAAATCAGAATCCTTAGCTAAGCTGATAGCCTTCTTAGAATAACCTGTATCAGAAATCAAAGATATCTTTTTGCCTTCAATCAGCTTTGTAGCTTTCTTAGCAGAAATCTTCTTGCCTTTCCAGATAATATCCTTACCTTTCTTTAAATCCCTAAGAATAGGATGCTTTGAAAATCCATGGTTCTTCTTTAGATAGGCAACATCAATGTTTCTCCTATCATTCTCAATGAAAGAATAACCAAGACAATGAGCTGTATGATCCAATTCTTTTGCATCAATCTTGAAATCATTATTCTCAAAAAAAACTCCTTCACCAATCTCATGAATCTTATAATCCAAGTCACCTTTGAAAGCAAAACCTTTCAAGAGATGTTCCATAAAATCCTTAGTGCCCTTAGGACCATATATATCCAAGGTCTTGCTGTACTCATTAGAAGTAAGGCTGTACATCAGACCAGGAATGCCAAGAACATGGTCACCATGCCAATGGCTTATGACAATCTTTGTTATCTTTGTAGAACTGATACCAGCATATTTCAACTGTCTTTGGGTACCTTCACCACAATCAAAAAGAATATTTTCGTTCTTGTAACTAATTAAAACAGCTATATGGTTCCTTTCCTTTGTAGGCACCATGCTTCCAGTTCCCAAAAATGTTACTTTTATCATCAATAGAGTTTTAATCAAAAGGCTTTTAAATACTTTACCATTAAGTGGTTACCCATGGCAAAGAAAAAAGTAACCAAGATAAAAGCCACATTTGGCAGGGAAAGAGTAACAGCTGATGCTGAAGGTCTAGCTAAAGAGCTCTACGACCAAAGCAGATTTGGAGAGCTGAAAGAAGGAAAAATACAGTATTCCCTAGTCGAAGCCCTATTACTGCTGGAAAAAGAAAAGATGGAGATAAAGGAAGGCAGAAAAAAACTAAAGGTTGAAACTTTCATAGAAAAAGCAAGGGAAGTAGAACCAAAATTCTGGGTAAGATACTGTGTATTTAGAGATATGAGGCAGAGAGGATACATAGTCAAGACAGCACTAAAATTCGGAGCAGACTTCAGGATATATGACAGGGGAGTAAAACCTGGAGAAGATCATGCAAAATGGATAGTCTACCCTGTACATGAAACAGAAAACATGACCATGTACGAATTTGCAGCAAAGAACAGGGTTGCACACAGCACAAAGAAGAGATTGCTTTTAGCCATAGTTGACGAAGAGAACGAATGTATATATTATGAAATCAAATGGGTAAGACCTTAATGCTTTCTTTTAAAACATAAAAACTTTTAAACTAAAAGTCTTACAACTTTATTAATGGCAGAATTTAATATGCAGGAGCTTAAAGGACAAATACTTGAATTAGTTAAGAAAAATGGTCCTGTACTGCCAGTACAGATTTCTCAAAAAGTCGCATCAAACATACTGTTCACATCAGCAATACTCTCAGATTTAGTGAGACAAAACCAGGTAAAAATATCAAAAGCAAAGATAGGCAGCAGCCCGGTATATTATGTCAAAGGGCAAGAGTCAAAGCTACAGATGTTGTACAAAAACCTCAAAGAGATGCCAAAAAAGATGTATGATGTGCTTAAAGAAAAGAAACTAGTTAGGGATACAGATCTAGAACCATGGCAGAGAGTGGCTGTAAGAGAAATAAAAGACTTTGCAATGATGCTGAATGTTAATTACCAAGATAATCAGGAAACTTTTTGGAAATGGTACCTGATGTCTCAAGAGGAAGCAAAGGGAAAAATTGTAGAATTACTCAAAAAGGAAATGCCAAAACCTAAGAAAGAAGAGAATAAAGAGATAAGAGAAGAACCAAAGAAGGAAGAAGTAAAAAAAGAAGTCAAGGAAGAGAAAAAAGAAGAAAAACAAGAAAAACTTGAAGAGAGAAAGGAAGAGAAGAAAGATTTAGCAGAATTCTATGGCTTGGTTAATACCTACTTCACAGAAAACAGGATAAGAGTAATAGAAGAAAAATCAATAAGAAAAAATTCTGAATACGAGTTTGTTATAGAGATACCTTCTGCATTGGGAGATCTAAAATATTTCGTAAAAGCAAAAAACAAGAAAAAGATAGGGGATGCTGAGCTGAACATGTCTTATACCTTAGGAGAAAAACAAAAACTTCCAACAATATTCTTGAGTACAGGTGAACTTACAAAAAAAGCAGAGAAATACCTCGATAAAGAACTAAAAGGGCTTATATTTAAAAGACTGAATTCTTACTAAACTTTTGCGTTTTTGACTAGTATGTATTGGTTTAGTATTTTTCTTCCGGTGTTATGATTTTTGAAGGTTTTCTTTAGCCAGTATGTGGTTTTTTGTGTGCAGAGTTTTGTGAATCTGCACATTTCTCCTATGGT
>JAHIPG010000160.1 GCA_018894775.1 Nanobdellota archaeon | reverse complement strand
TTCGCATTCCTCGTATTTTTGTTCACTCAGTCGCTTTGCTCCTTCGTTCACAAAAATGCGGGGGATGAGATTTGAACTCATGAACCCCTTCGAGACAAGACCCTCAAACAGCCCTCTCGGGTTTAGGTGTTTTGTGAAACTACTAATCTTATTTTGCTTATTATCTATGTCATGGAGTTAGCCCTATTTAAAGTTCCTCGAGACAAGATTTTTGTCTTGGTTTGGTTGGATAGTTTCTTTGCTAACTGCACAATAAACCTAACCGTTTCATCTGTTGATTCTGTTCTAATTGGAAATATGTTGTTTTTCATACACCAGATTTGTATGCCTATTATGAAATTACGATGTAACGTGTAGTGTTTGCCGTAACTAATGCAATCCCAATCCGAAGACCATTTTGGTGTCCTCCCTTCGATGATGAATATTGGTAGTTTATATTTCTTGATTTTTGTTAGTTGGTCAAATAGATGTGATGACCGACCCTGCTTTTGAGTGGTTGAAAGTAGTAAATCACGAATCGTTTTGCGTTCAATAATGGCAACTGTATCAGAATTTTCTATGAGGTGGTAATCACCGCCTAATTTTCTTAAATCTTTAACCTCTATTTCGCAGCCTAATTCGGTTAGATAAGTTCTTATCTGTTTATGTTCGTAAGCGTCAACCAATATCCTCATTTTTAATCGACCTTCCCACCTTTCTTCCCCATCCCTTTTTATCATTCATCATCTCCCGCACAGAAGCATATCCCAAATCTTTCGTCATTTCCTCAATTGAATCGTATGTTTTACCTTTGTAAATGGGCATTGCCTTAGCATAAGGTTTCAGCAGTTCCTTTGGTATTTTCGGACGGTTTTGCGCTATGAGTATTATGGTTCTAAGTTTATTCTTTCCTATGGATTTCATAAGCTCGTTGATGTCAGATTCAACTTTAGAGAAGGCTTCAGAGGTTTTCTTATCTTCTTTTTTATGAACGCCAAAGATGTGTAAGTATGAATCAGATAAGTCCTCCACCATGAAATCTTCCATTTTTTGTTTTCTTATAAGTTGTATATACATAGATTTGATTGATTCATCAATACGACTCTTGGAGAGTTTATAAAAAGTCTTCCTGCCTGCCATCTTCTTTTTGAGTATTTTTGCTTTTACAAGTCTATTTAGTACCCTTACCAGATATGTTTCCCATGTGAAGGAATAGGCTCTTTTTTTCCCTTTCTTTTCTTCCTCCAGCGCTCTCTCTTTCAATAATTTTTCTTCCTTTATGTTTTTTACAAGATTTTTCCTAAAGAAATTATATTGTATCCATCTGTTCTCCCTAAAGAAGAAACGTAATATTTCTCCTGTGTCTGAACGAGAGAGTAGTATGTTGAGATATTCTTGATTTCTTTTCATTTTCAACACACACATAAGTGTGTTAGAAATATTTAAATGTTTGCATCACCTTATAGGTGTTGAGAGATGGTAGGATATGAAAAGGTTTGATTTAAACATACCAGAAGATATCGCAGAAGCGATTGAAAAGATGGCAACAGAGAAGGCTATCCCCCCACGAGTATTGGGACGCTCTCTGTTAGTTGAGAAAGTTAAGGAGTTGAGTAAAGATGAGTCTGATGGAAATATTGAGAAATAGTGTTGGAAAAAAAGTTTGTTTAATCCATGACGAAAAAGACCGAAGCCACAGCGTGATTGGGATTATTGAATCTGTAGATGCTGAAGCTATCGTTCTGAGAACGGATTTTGATGTGAAAAATGTCATTCCCCTTCGATGTATTTTAAAATTAAAAGAAATCAGGGATGAAGGGGTGAGCAGATGAGCGGTGAGGATGCACCCACAGGATATTTTTCAAATGGTAAGTTTATTCCAAAAAGGCTTGCCGATGAGATAATGCAAGGACACAAATTTATAACATTGACAGATACAGAAGAAATCTTCTTTTATAATGATGGGATATATCATCCCAACGCTGACAGCATAATAAAAGGCGAAGTAAAGAGTATGCTGTGTGATGGGAGTAATGAACACAGAGCAAACGAAGTAATTTTCCAAATCAAAGCATCAACCTATATTGACAGAAACGAGATAAACAAACATAAAAACCTCATCCATCTGCAGAACGGGATATTTGACCTTGAAACAATGGAACTTAAACCATTCACGCCAGATAGTATTAGCACCATACAGATACCTATTGAATACAACCCTAAAGCCGACTGCCCTAAGACAAAACAGTTTCTTTCAGAAATATTGCCAAAGGATGATAGACCAATAATCCAGGAACTTTTTGGGTACCCCCTATGGAAAGGATACCCAATTCAGAAGGCGTTTATGTTCATTGGTTCGGGTGCAAACGGTAAAAGCACACTAATGGCGCTGCTAACAAGGTTCCTTAGTCAAAAGAACGTTTCCAGCGTAGCCCTACAGGATTTTGATATGAACAGATTTGCGACCTCATGCCTCTACAACAAAATGGCTAACAT
>JAHIPG010000159.1 GCA_018894775.1 Nanobdellota archaeon | reverse complement strand
GACGAGATTCCTGAACATATTCATCACTTAGAAACTTTCCTTGGAGGAAGTTCAACTAGAAAGCAGGAAAAAAATACCTTGCATAAATTTGGTAAGAAAAGGCTTGGAAGATGGTCATCTAAGGATTATTTTGTCTGGAAGGCTATATATGATATTCCTTTGCAGCATCCTTCAATCTATAAGGTTCAGAGGATGATGGTTCTTGTAGATAAGAGTAATAAGGTTGCGATGAAAGAGCTTAAGTCTATGCACAAATATTTTAAGGACAGGCCTCAGGATTATGTTGTTGAGGTGCAGATGCAGGATATTAATTCTTATCTTTTGAGTATTGCTCAAGGAAGTTCCAGTGATCATGATGTTCTTAAGATGAATCAGATAAGGAGTAATTCTTTCTTTAAGTTCTTCCCTAAAGAGATATATATGAAAGAACTTTCTGATTTAAGAAAAAGTATTCTTAAGAACGGAACTTAAAGGATATAATCTTTTCTTTTCCATGTCTTGTAAGGTGTAGGTGTGTATATTGTCATCTTGTCGTTGTCAACAAAGTCGTATGTGCACCTGTATACTGCAGATTTTATCTTTCTGAATACTGGATGATCTAAGTAGTATGCTGCTCCAATTGCATGTTGTCCACCAAAAATGAATGAAACATGTTTTCCTGTTTCAAATTCTTTTTTGTCCAGTATTTCTGTTAGTTTAATCAGTCTATTAGCTAATGTTAGGTCTCTATGGTCTGTCACATGAGTTGTATAGATTTTTTCATATTTGCTTTGTTCTATATAATTGTCATACATGAGGCTTTTTATCGGCTCTGCAAATATGCTACCTCCCATGAATATGTATGTTCCTATTGTTGCTATAAGTCCTGAGCTTATCAGTTTCCGTCTGGTTAGTTCTCCATCTTTTATATTTTGTCCTATCAATGAGAATCCGCTAGCACCCATTGATAGCCCACTAATTGTTGCTAAGCCTTGTAGGAGGTGGCCGCCTACTGAGCTGTTGTCCATATAGACTAATTTTTTATTATATTTTTGGCACATTTCAAATAGTGTTCCGAAGTAAGACTTTGCGTCATTGTATATATACTCGCTTTCTATGTCTTCTGGTTCCGCTTCTGCTACAACTAAGGAGCTGTCTTTTACTATCTGTTCTAGCTGGTTGTAGTTTCCTTCTATGAAGGATTTGCAATGCAGAACTCCATATAGCTTGAAATCTATATCATTTACTTTTTTATCAAATGTGACTCCTAGTCCTGTATAATCATTAGGTGTTTCTTTGTTGACAGGGGCAGGGTCTGTTTGATTATCTTCACTCTTATATGAGAGAGCATCATATCCGCCTTTAATTGCTGAAGCAACTAGTCCTAGTGGTATCCCTACTTTTATTGTTTTTCCGAATAGTTTTCTGAAAAATTCCCTTCTGTTGATATTTTGCCCATTAACCATAGTTTTTAGGGTTTTAGGGTGATATTTAAACCTTTCTTTTTATTATTACTTATTAGTGGTAAATAAGAATTAAACGTGTTTGATAATCTTTGTACCGTGGATTATAGTACCTTTTTCGAAATTTTTGCTTATTTTCTTGAGACAATGCATTCGTGTTATCTTCCCTTTTACTATAAGTTTTCCACCATACATTGCGCTTCCTGTACCACGGTAGGTGTTTCCCTCAATTACAAGTTCTCCTCCACTCATGGAGAATCCTGTCCTGTAATTTGAATTGCCTTTTACTGTCAGACTACCTTCTGCCATGTAGTATCCTGTATAATTATTTGAGTTTCCATCCACTGTTATCTTTCCTCCTTCATTTCCGCTTCCTGTGTGGTTAGTTACATTGCCTAAAATTTCTATACTTCCTCCTTTCATATGGTGTCCTGAGTATTCCATTGCATTCCCTTTGACCATTATGTTTCCTGATTTCATAAATGCACCAACATAATTGTTAACATCTCTTTGTATAATCATTGTTCCTTTTGGCATATAGATCCCTAAACAGCTTAACTTTTCATTCGGGCTTAATGTTACTATATCTTTTTCTGTTATTATTCTGTTTATGAGCGCTGAAATGTATAGTCCTAAGATGATGCTTACACCTATTTCTGTTCTTCTGCTTAGCTCTTCAACATCTTTTAATGTATATTCTAAATTTTCTATCATGGCTGAGGCTCTGTCATATACTATTTTGCAGTCTATCATAGAACAATTGTTTTCTAGTAGAAATTGGCTGCTTGTCTTTTTTAATTCATCTACATCTCTTGATTTATATCCTTTTTCCGCTTCTTTTAGCAGGCTTTCTATGTTTTTGTCAAGGCTTTTCTTTGGCCTGAACGTTCCAGGTATCTTTATTTCTGAGACCATCTTATGAGAAACAGGGTTACTTATGAGATTTTTAAGCTTTTGGGTAAGAAAGCCTCATAGGGAAATATAACCAGCAGGTAACATTTATTTCAATAAACTGCTACTTTCTCTTACTACTTAACCCCTATAGTTTAGTTAGAAAAACCATTATTCTAAAGATTAATAAACTATTCGATTTGAAATTAGAATAAAAGATATTATTTTTATTTAGAAATGAGCTATTTTTGATAATACCAATTCTTATGAGTTGGTTGGCAAACAATATCACCTAAAGGATTTCTCTGATTTAAGTTGTTCCAATTAGGAATACATAGACCTCCAAATGGGTAACTGGTTATTTCTTCTAATAAAATATAAAGATTATTTTTACTATAACCCAACATAAGCATTTCTTTGATAGTGTTTCTTATTGTGTCGCCATTGTAGATAAGATCATCTATTAATAAAGCAACATTTCTAACTTTTAAATCATTTTTAAATCGTATTTTTGGATTTATAAAG
>JAHIPG010000158.1 GCA_018894775.1 Nanobdellota archaeon | reverse complement strand
TCTGTTAGAAAATTTTCTGAGAAGGCATGCAAAGAGGGTAGTTTAGGTTATTTTGATGGTAGAAAACTTTTGAAGTTGATATAACTAAATAACCTAAAAATATTTAAAACAATTTGAAATCATTTGTATTATGATGGGTCGTGATGTAGTAGTTACTTATGAAACCTTGTACGAGATTCTTAGAAGGGAAAAGCTAAGGGCAGAATTACAACTTCTGGATCAGCATTTTTTCAAGGATGTTGTTAAATATTTAAGCGAGAAACAGAATATTCTTGATTCTCAGATGAAAAAAGATAGTGTTTTCTCTTCCTCTTCAGAGAATCAAAAGGCTCAGAGACAGATTGAGAATATAAAAAGGATGATTAAAGAGATCTATGAGAGAAGGGAACGTAAGATAATAGATCAGGCATTATTCTCTTCAAGGGTAGGTAATAAAACACAATATAATGAGATGTTGCCTGAAGAAAAAGCCCTGTATAATGATCTTATTGTAGGTATGAATAATTCCAGAAAAGGTGTTCTTTTTAACATTTTATCGTTGAAAGAGCCTGAAATTCTTACAGAAAGCAAACCGAAAGAGTTAAAAATAGAAAATAAACCTCATAATAAACTAATAAGGTTTTGGCATGCAACACCTAAATTTATTGGTGATGACTTAAAGGTCTATGGACCTTTTGAAGATGAAGATGTTGCGGCGTTACCTTTAAAAGTTGCTAATATACTAATCAAGAATAGTAGAGCCGGAGCAATAAATACAAAATGAAAATTGCAAAGACAAGGAAAAGATATTGCGCCAAATGTAAGAAACATACAGAGCATACTGTGGCACAGGCAAAGAATGCAGGTAGGAGTAAGACTCATCCTATGAGTCGTGGTTCAAGGAAAAGAATGAGGCTTCGAGGCTTAGATAGAGGTGCTGGTAATAAAGGAAGGACATCTAAAGGAGCAATGGCTTCGTTTAAGAGGTATGGTGCTAAAACTAGCAAAAAAGTTGATTTACGGTTCAAATGTAAAGTTTGTAATAAGACTAGCGTTCAAGCTCAAGGTTTCAGGGTCAAAAGACCAGAGTTCAAATAAGGAGATACAAAATGGATGTAAAGATTAAGGAAACAAGAAGTAAGTTCATCAAAGTGCGTTGTCCTAAGTGTAAGAATGAGCAGATTATATTTGGAAAATCAGATAGTATTGTCAAATGTTTAGTCTGTGATAAAGTCCTTAGTGAACCTACTGGTGGTAAAGGAAAAATAAAAGCCAGGATACTTGAGGTATTAGGATAAGATGTTCTATAAGAAAAAAGTACTTCCTGAAGAAGGAGAATACATATTATGTACCGTAAAGAAAATCCTTTTCCATTCTGTCTTTGTTGTTCTTGATGAATACGAGGGAAAAGAAGGTATGATCCACATTTCTGAAATTTCTCCTGGAAGAATCAGAAACATAAGGGATTATGTAAAAGAAGGTAAGAAGCTTATATGTAAAGTTCTTAGGGTTAAACACGACCGTGGCCAGGTAGACCTTTCTTTAAGAAGAGTTTCTATTGCTATGAGGAAGAAGAAAAATACAGAAGTTAAGCAAGAGCAGAAGGCTGAGAAGATTATGGAAATTGTGGCCCATAAGTTAAAGATTGATGTTAAAAAATTGTATGAAGACTTTGGCAACAAGCTATGGGAAGAGTATGGTGGCTTAAATCCTTTTTTTCAAGAAGTTATTGCTGGAGAGACATCTTTGAAGGATGTAGTCCCTGAGAAATATACTAATATTCTTGAAGAGGTTATCAAAGAGAAGATTAAACCAAGGACTTATACTATAGAACGTAACTTAGAACTTCAAAGCAAAGCGTCAAATGGGATTGAATTGATTAAAGAAGCTTTGAAAAAAGCAAAAGATTTATCAAAAGGAAAAGATTATGAGTTGATAATCAGCTATGTAAGCGCACCAAAATATCTTATCAAGATAACTGCTTATGATCACAAGATTGTAGATAAAGCTATGGAAGAAGTTACTTCTACGGCTATCAAGTTCATAGAATCAAATGACGGGCGTGGAGAGGTCAAGAAGGAATAATGCTCCACATCCATAAATGCAAGAAATGTTCAGTTTACACTTTGAAGGATTTTTGTCCTAAGTGTGGTGAGAAGACTCTAAGTCCAAAGCCTGCCAAGTTTAGAATTGATGACAAGTGGGGTTATTGGAGAAGAAAAGCAAAAAAAGAGAGGGGTTTATTGTAAAAATGACATACCATATAAAACAATTGTATAAGGCAAATTTGAAAAATGCTGTTCTTATAGAGGGCTTGCCAGGTATTGGTAATGTAGGCAAGATTGCTGTAGATTTTATAGTTGACAATATAGGTGCTAAGAAATTATTTGAAATCCATTCAGATAATTTTCCTCATGCAGTATTTGTTAATGAGAAGAATTTGGTAGAATTGCCTATGATTGAAATTTACCACAAAAAAATCAAAGGGAATGATATGCTCTTTTTAGTGGGTGACATCCAACCTATTGATGAACCTTCTTGCTATGAATTTTGTCATAAGATTCTTGATCTCATGAAAGAGAATAATTGTAAAGAAGTGGTAACTATGGGCGGAATAGGCCTTCAAAGGATTCCTGAAAAACCTACTGTATACTGCACTTCAAATAATAAGGATATTATCAAAAAGTATAAGCACACTAATCTTAATAGCAATATCTATGGCGTTGTTGGGCCTATCATAGGTGTTTCAGGTTTACTTATAGGACTTGCAAAACAGAGAAACATTCAGGCAATAGCTCTGCTTGCAGAAACATTCGGTCATCCCACATACTTAGGTATTAAAGGTGCAAGGGCTATTCTTAAAATTCTTAACAAGAAGCTTAGCTTAGGCTTGGAATTGGATGAACTTGATAATGAAATTACAGAAATTGAAAAAGATATCAAAACCAAAACTAAACAGCTAGGCATGTTGCAGAAGCAGAAAGGTAACAAGAACGATTTAAGTTATATAGGGTAAAAATTTTTAAAC
>JAHIPG010000157.1 GCA_018894775.1 Nanobdellota archaeon | reverse complement strand
CTAAAGGAAAACCTCGTAAAATGGAAAGCTAAACCATAGATAAAATAGGATGTGTTGTATCTATTTTAATAAATAAATGAATAAGCTCAGGAAAATGTGCTATAAAAATATATACTGGCAGATTCCAAAAATTGAGAGATGTGAGTAAGGGGGTGATCAGAAGGATAAGAGCACCAGATAAAATGTATCTTTTTAAGGTTCATTAATGTGTGTTAAAAATCTAAAAAAAGCTTAATCATAATAAACCAAAGGAGGTTATTTAAAAGTGAAAAAATTGTTTGCAATACGAAAATTAGTTGTTTTAGTATCAGTTGTGTTAATTTTGTCATTTACCGTTTTAACTATGGCGGTAGCCGAATCGGCAAGCAGCCCGTTGCCAGTAAAGAATGTAATTTTTCTTATTGGCGATGGCATGGGCATAGGACAAATCCTGGTTGCTCGTAATGCGAGTGTAGGTCTGGATGGTCGTCTTGTCTTAGAAACACTTCCAGAAGTTGCGTTAATAAATACGCATTCTCTGTCTGACAACTTAATAACTGATTCAGCAGCAGCAGGTACAGCACTGGCTACTGGTTACAAAACAGAAAACGGTATGGTTTCAGTTTTGCCAGACGAGACCCCAGTAAAGACTCTTTTAGAAGCAGCTCAAGAGCGAGGTATGGCTACTGGATTGATTTCTACAAATACTATATATGATGCTACCCCTGCAACTTTTGGAGCACACACAAAATCTCGAAGTATGTACGAAGAAATCACTGCTCAGTTTCTGGAGAAAAAAATAGATGTTTTGCTCGGAGGGGGCAAAGATCGATTTTTACCTAGCGGTGTTGATGTGGGCAAAAGAAAGGATGGCCGGAACCTCATTGAAGAGGCCAAAGGTTTAGGATATATTTATGTAGATAATGCAACTGCGTTAAAACTAGCTAAAGGTAACATGCTTCTGGGACTTTTCCACAAATCCTATATGAATTACGTCTTAGATAAGGATGACTATGGTGTAGAAAATGTCGAACCAACCATTGCAGAGATGACTGAAAAAGCCATAGAAATATTAAGCCAGAATCAAAATGGATTCTTCTTAATGTCAGAGGGTGCAAGAATCGATCACGCCGCTCATGCCGTTGATGTCGCTGGAGTTATCGCAGAGACTTTAGCCTTCGATGAAGCAGTTAAAATTGCTTTAGACTTTGCCAAAAAGGATGGGAATACATTAATTATTGTGACTGCAGACCATGAAACGATGGGTTTTGATATTACTGAACCGTTAGACTATGAAGTTCTATCAAAAATGAAGGTTACTCCTGAATATATGGCTCTACAGCTTGAAAAAGATGATAAGGGCGTCTTTACTACAGAAAGTATCCGAGAGGTATTTGCAGAAGTCAAACACGCTGGTATCACAGATTTAAGAGAAGATGAAATCGCTGTGATTCAGGCTGTTAGCGATAAATATTCCTATTTAGTTGGCTGGGAGATAGGTAGTGTAATTTCTGCTCGTGCCAATATGGGAAGTATGACCACAGAAGTTCGTGCACTTTCGCCAACAGGTGGACATACTGCCAATATGGTTCCTCTCTTTGCTTATGGGCCAGGAGCTGAAGTTTTCGGTGGTGTACTTGATAACACAGATGTTGCTAGAATTATTGCTACCCTTATGGGAACTACCCTTGACTGAATGTTCCTTTGGTAGAATACAATGAGTATAACCACTCTTATTGTAGAGGCTTCAACAGGAGTTTTAGTTAAGAAAGGTCAAAAAGTACGCCAAGGTGATGAGGTAGGTATGGCTACTGATTTTAAGAGCAAGGTGGTCACCCCGGTTGATGGCGAAGTTATAGATTGCAGTTTTAATCCAGAAGATCATACTTTTGTAATTCAAATTCAAGCCGTAGAAGACGATTGAAGATTATCGTATTATGAATACAAGATGAATTGCATCAGTGCTTTAGAGCCTAATGCTTGTTTGAGGTATCTAAGTTGAACTGAAAGGGAATATCTAAAAAAAGAATGTTAGTGTGGTACAGAATTATTTTGACGCAGATGATTATTCCTTTGCAGTGGAGCTCGACGAAGAAAAAGAAGCATATGGCAGCTCTTGAAGTTTGTAAATTTAGAATACGGTGTCTCTTTGCAAGAAGGACACCGTATTTTTTAATGGTAAGACAGGGGGGACGTTTCATTTGTATTATTTAAATAAATAGGCACATCCCATTTTCTTAGGCAATTAATATTTTACTTTT
>JAHIPG010000156.1 GCA_018894775.1 Nanobdellota archaeon | reverse complement strand
GCATCCGTGCAATCAGCAGGCGTATCAAGAGTGTCACAATACTCATTTTTAAAGTCGTAGAATAAATAAGGTAGGTCTTCATTAGGGATAGTTCCTAATCGACCATCAATTAAGCCTAAATATCTCCTATCTATTTTCCAGTCTGGATTAAGACCATTAATAGTTGGGTTCTTTATCCTTACCCAGTATTCTCCATCAGAGGGTATATCAGGTTCTATAACCATAAAACCTTTCTCTAGTGCAAATGAAGAATTTTTATTCAACCCTTTTTCAACCACACTTACCAAGACTTTTGCATCATCTGTCGGCTGTGAACCCGGTCTGAGGAATATTATTGTGAGCATTATGAATACTAAAAATATTCCCATGCTTATTGCCCAGTCTACATGGGAGGATCCTTTTTTCTTCATCAGATTCCTCCCTTTACTGTTGTAACAAGTATGGCTGCGATTGTCACTAAAGCGAGAGAATGTATAAGTCCTTGTTTTATTGTACCTTCTGAAAACTTTCCTATCATTATGCCCGCAAATAATCCTTGTATCATTAGCAGGGCAAAGAATACTGAATCTAAGTCTGCACCTTCTCCTTCTCCAAACACTCCTCCTCCAAGCATACCCATCCCTTGTAATCCTTGCATGCCTGATGACATACCTTCTAATGTAGGAAATAGTTTTATTTGTAGTAAAAGCATGATTCCTATGAATATGAAGTAGACTATATAGCCTTGAACTGTCTGCGAGTATGTTCCGGCTTTTCTTTCTGCTTTCATCTTTTTTACCTGTACAACAGATTCAGTTACTGATTCTAATACTTCTTCCATGTCTCCCCCGCTTTTTTCAGCTTCAAGCACTATTGATATGGATCTTTTTATGACACTATTACCTGTATCTTTGCTGAATGTTAACAGTGAATCATGCAGAGGTATCCCCCACTCTAATTGGTATGCTAATTTTTTTGTGTATTTTGTTAGTGCACCATAGTCTTTGTCTGCTGTCTGTTTCAATGCTTGAGGTATTGATATTCCTGATCTTACTGTTCCTACTAGTGCCCTCACAAATTCTAAGAACTTTGCTTCTATCTCTTTCTGTCTGGCCTGTTCTGCGAAGAAGTCCATCCAGAACTGTGACCATCCAACTGTTAGCGCAACTATTATTCCTGAAAGGAACCATCTTCCACCACCTATAGAATTTTCTCCGAAGAAATAGACAAAGTCCATTAGCAGCATAAGCGCAGCTACTCCGATTCCGATGAAATATTTATTTTTGAATTTTATTCTCATTTTTTATTCCGGTTTTACGAAGTTAAGGAACAACATAAATGCTAAGTTCAATGCAGGCAATACTCCGTATGTTCCGACTAGTGCAATCATATTTACGCTCATACCCATTATTGCTCCTCCCATCATCTGTATTATTGCTAATGTAGTAAAAAATAGAAGCGGAGCTGCGATGAGTATTCCTGTGTACATGTCTGAGTATGTTGATAATGATTCTATGTATTTTCTCCTTTCAAGGTTGTAGTTCACCATGGCATCCTTTGATTTTGCGATCAAGAATGATTTAAGAGCCCCTCCTGTTTCTATCGTCGTTACCAACCCTGTCAGCAATTCTCTGAATGCAGGTGATGGTGTTGTCAGGGATACTGTCTTTAAAGCTGTTGATAGATCATAACCAAAAAGGTTCACATAATTTATTATTTTTTTGATTTCTCCTTCAAGACCTTTATATTCTCCTGAGCTGAATAGTAGGTTGAACATGGTTATTGGTTGGGCTCCAGAACCTGCAACCGTTGACATATGCAGTATCACAAAAGGTAGGTCATTTTTTATCTGTCTTTTTCTTGTGGTTGCTTGTGAAGTTGGATAATAGTAGAATCCTGCCATCGTCGCTCCTGCTGCAAATACCGAAAATGTTAATGTTTGAAATATTATCTGTATTATTTTAAAAAATCCTATTTCTACTGCAGTCATTAGAGATATTAATGGAACTATTAAAAATGCTGCCACTCCTACTAAGATTGCTGTGAAGAGCATCATGCTGACATATGTTTTTGATAATATTTTTGTGTCAGCAGTCCTTAACTCATGGACCAGCTTATCATACAGTTCAGGAAATGCTTTGATAAGTTTTTCAGTATATTCACCAACATAGCTGTTGGACATCTTCCCATAAGGATTTGTTTCGTAGATTGTATAATCTTTCAATGCACGAAGCTCTTTACCTTCTTTTTTTGGTTTAAGTAAGTCTAGATATTCTTCATCTATCCTCAGTTCTTTGATAAATTGTTCTTTTTGCTCTTTACTTATTCTAAAAATTTCCTGTGATCCCACAATTTTTTGGTGTTTAGGTGCAGAATCTTCTGGTCGCGGGATATAATGTGTTGAACCTCCCATTTGTGCTATTATTTGATTATTTTTTATGTCTATTTCATCAAGGAGTTGTTTTATGTAAGAATCAAAATATGAGTCCCAGCCTTCTGCTGTCCTGCCTTTCAGGAATTCACTTACTCTATGGTCATACTCTTCCTTGTTATGCGTGTTTTTTTTTAAGTCTTCTATTGATTGTTGTATTTGTTTCCTTTGCTCTTGATATTTTTTTACTTCCTGGGCTAGAGAACCTATTCTCTTAGCTAGGACTTTGATATCAGGCATTTTTCTTTTCTTCTTTTACCAATTTTTTTAGGTTATTACAAATTTGGAGTATGTATTTTTTTTTCTCATCAGAAGTTTTTTTGTCTTTTTTTTGCAGTGCTGTCTCGTATTCGTATGCACTTTCCACTATGGTTTTCGCTGCTTGTTCTATTGCTTCGATTGTCATTTTATTCTGAATCTCCTTAAGATAGCCTGCTTATTCCTGTAATATTCTTTTATAACATCATAGACCTCTTTAAATCCAAATATCTTATTCTTGTACATTGCCATCAATATTTGTGATCTTCTTTGCCATTCTAGGTTTAAAGTAGCCATAGGTATTCCTTGTTCGCTTGATATTCTTTGGAGCATATGGCTTTGTGTTTTGTAGAAGAATATATCCCTTGCAGGGTCTCTTACGAATGGTGTGTTGAGTATAGGCTTTCCTTCACTTGGTATTCCAACAATCTCTACGACTTCTTTTAATCTTCTTACTGCTTTTCCTTTTACTTTGGTTTGTATCATGACACATACTATGTTGAGGCTTTCAACTAGTGAAGGGGAAAGGTTTATTGGTGGTGTTTCCAATCTTCTTATCATTGTTTCTACAGACTCTGCGTGCATTGTTGATATAGTTGGGTGTCCTGATGCTGCTCCCTGGAAGAGTACAAATGCTTCTTTTCCCCTTATCTCTCCTACTATGATATAGTCTGGTCTTTGCCTAAAACTTTCTCTTAGTAAATCAAAGAGGCTTACTTCACCGTGTTTTTCTCCTGTCATTGTTGCAAGACCAACCCCTGCTCTTGCAACTGAAGGCAGCCAGTTTTCGTGAAGTAGATTTAATTCTCTTGTATCTTCTATTGTAACAACTCTCGCTGCTGGCGGTATGAAGAATGCGATTGAATTCAGCAAAGATGTTTTTCCAGAACCTGTTCCTCCTACAACCATCATGTTTGCTTCGTATTCAACCAGTAACCATATGTACGCTAATACTTCCGGTGATACTGTTCCGAAGTCCATCAGTTTTACAGGAGTCCATGGTTCTTTTGTGAATTTCCTTATTGTAAATGTTGGGCCTCTTGATGATATATCTTTTGTGTATGTTGCGTTAACTCTGCTGTTATGACAACAAACCCCTCCAGTTCCCCCAACAAAATTTTCATGACCCTTAACACTTAAATCGTAAACAAATTCTTTTGTTGGCTTAATTCTTGATATAGATTTAATTTTAGCAAATCCGATATCAGAATTGGCTAATTTATCAGCAACTTTAAGTTCTTTTACCAAATCTTTTCCTTTTTCTGTAAGATTATCATTTTTAATAAATCCTCTCTTAGTCCATTCTTTGATAAACTTAATAGAATTGGTGTTTTCTAAATTCATGAATCTTTTGTATCTCTTTTCATTTATTATTGATTTTAATCTTTCTTTACTCACTCTGTTATTTCTTAGTCTCCAATGGGTTTCTTTTAATGGATTAAACGCCTCTATTGGTATCATATGGGGATAAGGATTTTGTACATTTCTTACAAAGGAATTTGTGTAATGCTCGTAAGAGTTAACTTTTCTTATACCGTCGAATAAAGCCTCCCTTTCTCTGCCATAAAACGCAACAACATCCTCATTGAACAAGGATAAGTAAGATATGTCATTGGTTAAGTTTCTACTGGCTGTGCTTCCATAATCACCTAAACTCCAATATTTTAAAAACTCCTGTTGCAATCCTTTATTTGTATTAAAAATTAATTGAGGAATTCTCTTTTCTTTTGCTCCTTTTGATACTTTCAGTACATCCTTAAACAATATCCATAGAGCATAGCTGGTTAGTTTAACTTTTACTGCATTTTTTTCTTCAGGTTCTACATAAACCTCCATATCAAAGCATTTTTTAGCTGAGTTTTTTATTATTTCAACTAATTCAGTTTCATCTTTGTTTAAACAGAAATATAATGCATATACATTAGACGTGTTGTATAGCCATCCTTCAGCTGCATACAACCCTAATAATTGTATAAGCTCCTTATTTACCTTTAGGAATGTAGGTATACCTACCGCTGAAGTAGGTCTTATTTTGCATTTTCTTAGATCTTTCTCTTTTAATATTTTGTATAATTTTAATGGCAATATTCTTTTCTTTCTAAGTTCATAATAAGCTTGATATGGTTGCTTGTAATTTTTATTCAGGTAGTCTTTAATTTCTTGTTTTTTTGTTTTGTATATTATTTCTGGAACTTTGTCAATGATTAATTTATCTGCATACTTGGTTTTAGAAAGTTCTTCCGCAACGCTTAATTCTTTTACAATATCATTTTCAGGTATTTTTAGAGGTATTGTTACATAATCACCATGCTTAAGTTTATCTGTCCTTTCAGATTTAACTCCATCTTTTGTAAGTGAAAATATACTATGGCATCCTGTAAGCCTTATTTTTCTTCCAAATTCAAGTTCAAGTTCAAATAAGTCTTCATCTATTTTATGTCTATAAACATAGTCTACTTTTTTCCAATTTATTTTTAATGTTTTTTGATCAAATGCTGGAACTTCTATATCTTTTATTGG
>JAHIPG010000155.1 GCA_018894775.1 Nanobdellota archaeon | reverse complement strand
ATACCTTTTATTTCTCCTGTATCACCTATTCCTAAGAATACTCTTCCACCTGCAGAGTTGGCAAAAGCTACTAATTCTTTAGCTAATGATTTGTCAAAAGATTCTTTGAACTCTATTTTTAGTCCTTCTCCTTCTTGTAGGATGAAGTTTAGTTCTTTTTCATTCATTTGGCATCACCTTTTTTTGATTGTAAATTATTTGAGTTATAGGATTTAGAAACTCTCGCTAGGTCGAGCATTAGAGCTAGTATAACAACCCACAGTTTTTGTAAGAAGTAACTTACCTTCTTGTGTTCTGTTTCTCTTTTACACCTTCTTTTTGGGTTGTTTTTCATATTCTTTATCCTCTTTTTATGTATTAATAGTAGCATTTTGTGTTAAGTTACCTCTCAACCACAAGTCTCCTGTGGAATTTATGTAGGCAACACAGTTTCCTGAATTATCTTTTATGGTAAATGCATCACCTGAAGGCGTGCAGTATGCTGACATGTTTTCGTAGACACTCCCTGCAATGCCCAGGCTTCCATTCACATCATTTATCCATGCCTTGTTAGTACCAGAACTGTCTTTTATTACAAAGTCTGATCCGTCTGGTGTTCCTATGCTTTGTAGCAGCCCTCCTGTTATGATCATGTTTCCAGTATAGGTAAAGATTGTAATATTGCTGTTAGTTGAGTTCCTTATATACATACATCCATTATCACATTCTATCTCTGTGCATTTACAGGTTCCCCCATTGCATACTCCCAAAGTGTTTCCTATACCTATACAGTCAAGATTGCACTCTGTATTATCACAGTATGCAGCTGCTGTCCCGTCCCATATGTCACCTAAAGTTAAAGTATCTTTATTCCACAGGCAGGTAATGTTAGTATTTGAACATCTAGTGGTATTGTCTACACCAATTCTAGGATACCATATGTCTCCTTGATTTACACAACTTGACATGCATGAGGCATTTGTTAGTGGACAATAATCTGTGCTTGTATAAAGTCCTGTTGGCCCACACTGGTCACAGTAGTCTTCTCTCATAGTTGATGGTGTATGCCCACAACCATCCGAATCACATACTTTTGAGTGATAGCATGTTGTTGCATTTGCAGGTTCTGTCCTGTTTATAAGCGTCTTTGCTCCGAAACAGTTACCGTCAGTTCCAGTACTTGCCCAGCACCAATCATAACAGCTATGGTTTGAACCGCTCCATCCGCCGGTAGTGCAGGTTATAGAATAATAGCACTCATCAACACTAGAATTTAACTGATAATCAGAATCGCAGGTAGTGCATGTAGTAGTGTGTATAGTTGTGTCATTAGTGTAATCCCAGCCATCATCATCCTCTTTGCAGGCACTGCCTGACTCGTAAGAGCAGACATCTATGTTTCCACTTTGCGAGTTCCACTGCTCGCAATTAGCACCAGCTTCGCTCATATTACCTGCATCACATGCAGGCTTCTTCTCCCCTTGGGTGCAGCCAGTGTTAGGTCCTGTAGTTGTACAGCCTTCATCATAATAACAGTAGAATCCGTCAGCACTTATATTACCTTCATCTGCGCATGCTTGGGATGTGGAGTAGGATGTGCCTGAGCTGGTGCAAGGGTCTGAGCCTGAGTAATAGCATGTCCCATTGCTTGCTCCTCCATCTATGAAACAGTTAGCATTGATTCCATCAGCGAATGATCCTAAATTGCAGGTTCCTGCTGCTGGCATTATTTCTGAGCTAGGCGAGGTATATCCTGCAACACCGCATTCTTCGTTCCAGTAGCAGTAGCAGTCAGCTGCTGTTCCATCGCAGGCTGTATCAGTATTTTGGGTTAGTTGTTTGCCTGACACTGCGCATACTTGGTTTTGGTAGCAATTATCTGCTGAGTGTGCCCCGCTGACGCAGTTTTCGCATACATTAGGATTTCCAGAGGTATTTATGTAATAGAAGTTATCACTGGCACCATCATCACCGCAGCAGCTTACTTCGCTGCCTCCAGTTGTGTAATCATACCAGATGTCAGAGCACGCGCCGCATGCTGCTGAGCTTGCATCAGGGTCGTCCCATCCTCCGCTGTTGCAATAATAATCAAGTGCTCCTTCAATGCATTGCGTATCGCCGTAGCAGGTAGAGTTTGCAGTCCATACGCAATCAGTTGTAGCGTTGCAACAGCTGTTTTGGTCATCATCTGATAAGCAGGTTGCCCCTTTACAGCTTTTGTTGATCTTAAATTCATCTGCATCATCACCGCAGCACTCATCAGATATCCCTGTATCATACTCTCCGAATGCTCCGCTTTCCCCTCCTTTCATCCAAGGAAGCCCACATCCATCCTCACATGAGGCTTGGCGAAAATCACAATCATACCAGAGATGTGTTCCACTTATTGAGCAGTATGCTCCTGCAACACCATCACTATCAATGTCTATTAAGCTATCAATCCCTGGCGCGTAGCATGTAGCGCCGCTCACGCAATAGGTTGTGTTGGTGCAGCAAGCATCATCACTCACATTATCATTAACGCCTAAGCATCCTTCATCTGTTACATCATTGCAGACGTCACTACCTGCTTGATCGTAGTAGTAATACCAGTTTTCATCTGTATCATCCCCGCAACAGCTAGCCGTAGTCGTCCAATTATAAAGGCATCCAGCTGCTGTACAGTATCCTTCTTCTTCATCAGGGTCTTCCCATGTTCCAGCATTACAATAAGATTTTAAAGTAGGGAAAGCGGAGCATGAACTTGCTGTCTGGCAATTTCCACTTGCATCTACACACTTTGTTGCGGCATTACAGCATGCTTGTGTATCTCCCCCACAATCCCCATTGGCTGATGAATTAGTACAGTTTATTGGATGTTCTCCAATGTCATCTCCACAGCAGCATGCCTGGCTAGGAGTTGCCTCATTAACGCAATAATCAGGGCTACTCCCCTGAGTTTGGATGTAATCGGTTTCTATGTCAACTTCGCCTCCAATATTCCAAGCGCTGCCATCTAAGCAATATGTGATATTCATATCAGAGTTTATCCATTGTGCAGCGCTGCCATTGTTATAACAATGTGCATCCCTTCTACTATTTCCATCAATGTCATACCCATTACCAGTAGTATTACAAGTCTTATCATAAATACAATCAAGAGCATTATCACAGCAGGCATCATCAGTTGAATCAGTAGCTACAATCCCCCCTGTCTGACCAGGATAAGCAACTCTAGATTGATAATATTCGTTTCTATCATCCCCACAGCACCCCTCAGCAGTTCCATTATCAAACTCTGCGAATGCTCCGCTTTCCCCTGCTGCAACCCAAGAGTTATCTCCTCCGTCTATCCCTTGCCTAGGCCAGGTTGCTGGATTATCGCAATAACTGCAGAGGTTTGGATCACGATCACAGTCATACCAAATATTATTCTCACAGTAAGCAAAATGGTCATCAGCAGCAGCACCGCTGACATTATGTGCTGCAGCATGAGTATAGCAGTATGTGGTCAAAGGCGAGATTAGGATGTCATAGACTTTTGGGTCAACGCATTTGTCATCTGCTGTACAGCAGGCTTTATCGGCTAGGCAGGTGAAATTTATCATATCATCAGCAGCTACATTGCAGGTCTTATCATATTCTGCTGTTCCTGTATCATCACCGCAGCAGCTTCCTGTTGTAGTTGCCTCATAGGCTACAGTGGCTGCTAATCCCCAAAACCATGTCCAGCCAGTCTTCTCTACAGACCCTTCATTTTCACATGCAGTTACACCTGTTGAGTTAGTGCACCACCAGTCAGCCGAGCATGCTGTTTCATTCTGATCATAATCATAGGTTGCACCACCTGTCGAATTATAACATCTGGCCAAAGGAGTTGCCACAGTATAGCATGTTCCATCAAGACAGCATGTTTCACTATTATCACATCTTCTGTATGTGCCTGCAAGTACATCCTCAGCACCATCACATAATTCTCCTGCAGTTGCAGCCACAAAGCTTGTCCATAAGCTATCCTGCTGGTTTAGGTTTCCAGAGATTACGAATACCATTAGTAGGCTTATGATAGCCATTATTAAGAGCCGTTTCTTTGATTCTTTAGTGTATATCTCTTCTTTAACCTCTCTTCTTATCAGGATAGATTCTTCTTTTATCTGCTGCCATATGCTTTTTTCTGTTATATCATTGAAATTCTTTTGTAGGATTTCGGATTTTTTAGAGAATATTCCACTGGCAAAATTATATGCCCTTATCAATTCTATGCAGGCAGATTTTCCTAACTTAAAAAGCAGAATTTTTACTCTTGTCCTTAATGATTTTAAGCTGAAGCCGTATACTAATAATGTTATGGAAGCAATAATCAGACTATTCTGTAATGTGACATAATTTAAGAGCGATAGGGTATAATTTATGATTGGTATGAAATAGTTTAAGCCTGATGCGATATGATTGGATATTGATAGAATATAATTTTGGATTTCCTGCATTAACCCTAACAACTCATATTTCCCATGCACTAAAAATTTGTAGAATAAAAATTTTATTTCTAAATAGTTTGGAATATTTATAGAATTGGCTTCCCCTTTCAGGCTTTTTCCCAAAAATATGACTATGGATATATTTGCTAAAACTACACCTAGCAGTTTATATTTAAAATATTTCTTCTTAACTCTAGAATGGATAAGATCCAAGGATTTGTTGAGATCTTCTTTTTTTGGTAATGCTTCTTTTAAGTCGAAAATATCTTTAATGATTATAACAATTTTTTTCCATAATAATTTTGAATATCTTATTAGGATTTCTTCAGTTGCAATCATATATCTTAACATGAATTCTTCAAAAGTTATCCAGCAATGCACCATTATTTTCTTGCTATAAGCATAAGATCTTCTTAGCAATATTATTGACTTATTCCAGAGCAAATCTAACAATATTATTGACTTATTCCAGAGCGTACCAATAGGTTTTCTCAGAAAGTATATTGTCACGATTACTGAAAGTAAAATCGTTAAGGAAATTAATGAATATTTAAAATGGTTATATATGAAGAATTCGAGTTTTGGCAGTTCTATGAAATAAGAAGCTATCAGGATTATATAAATCAAAATGTTCTCTTTTCTTATAGCTCTTTTTAGTTCCATTTTAATCGTATGAATGGCCTGCAATCAGAAGGGACTTCTTGATATTCTTCTGAGCAGTTCAGGGCATCTTGGCTTATGCCCCTAAAGCAAGCATATTGGTCTTTCTTCCTATCTTCAAGGTTCTGTCCTACCACCCTTAGATTTAATCTTGCTTTACCTTTTGATAAGGTATCATCTAACAGAGGTATTATTGATGAGCAAAGCCAGCCAGGAATGTCTGTTACTTCTATCAAGGGCAAGTCATCCATTTCATTTGTGATTGAAGGTTGTAGAAGCTGAATTTCTGTATCCTCTTCTTTTATATGTATTTTTGGTATCCCTTCGTCCAAAATAGATTTTCCTGATGATAAGGTATAGAAACAGACATCTGCAATTTCATAATTTTCTGATATATTGCTTATATCAAATTCCAGGCCTGCGCTCAAATCAGCGCCTTTCGGTTCTGTCTGCCTGCTGTTTGTGACTGTGCAAAAATAATCAGAATATTCTACATAACCATGATTCATAAAAAAGCCGCATGTTGCGCTTGGGCAGTTGATAAAGTAATTCAAAGATGATACAGGTATGATTCTAGAATTAGAATAATTTATTGGCTTATTCGATTCATTTAATAGTACTTCTTTAGAGATATTTAATAATATTTCAAAAGTCTGCTCACTTAGATGAGGTGTTATCCAGCTTACTTTATCTACAAATCCATTGGAATTTTCATCATATGTGTCATAGGTCATATTGAGTTTCGATTCGTTTGTTAGCCAGTAAACGCCCAGAACATCCCTATTCTCTTCTATGGTTGTATAAGTAAGCACATTAGTATAATTCATCTCTGCATACACTGTGACTATTTTTTTATCATCTTGTTGGAACTCTCTTACTTTTGGTGGTGGTGTCTGGTATCTAATTTCGAATTCTTCTGCATTATTTTCTAATATTATTATTGTCCCTTGTTTTTCACCTTGGACTGCCAATGTGGCAACATTTGTCAAGGTATGCCCTGTTATAGAATCCCATACGCTTGATAGATTATTACTAATTGAGAAGAATACTTTGTATATCAAAAACTTGAATGACGCCCAATTTGTTACTGTGCTTAGAACTCCTTTTTCCTGTATGTTGGATATAAAAAATCCTGTTACGCTTTGCCCTGTAATTTCATAAGTTGACAGGCTCACAGATGATGAGCCTTTCTTTATCATTATGTCTTCTTTTGGTACTGCTTCTTTTACTTTTCCTATTATCAGTGTAGGGACTTTTATTATTCTATCTACAGATATAGCGCTTGCCTGATCAGGTATTTCTATTGTTAGATATGTGCCATTTGAGCTTTTTACTCTTAAAATCCACTGGACGGGATTATTTATTTCTGCAGGTAACTGTTTGATATCTTCTATTTTTCCTTCCAGAATTTCTATTTTTTCAGGTTCTGTGATGTTCTCTTCAGGTATGATCTCTGGTCCTATTTCTTCAGTGACATTTTCAGGCTCAACCGGTTCAGTAACATTTTCTTCAGGTATAAATTCTGGTTCTATTTCTTCAGTGACATTTTCAGGCTCAACCGGTTCAGTGGCATTCTCTTCTATTGTTTCATTAGTGTCAATCACTTCTTCAGGCACAGTGATATTCTCTTCAGGTATTACTTCAGATTCTGTGGAATCCTCCTCTGGAACAACAGGCTCACTAACATTCTCTTCAACAACTTCTTCAGGTTGTTCTTCAACAGTTGTTTCTCCTTCTACTGTTACGGCCCATCTTTTTGTGGTATAATCTTTCAGATTATTCACGAGAACTTTTATTTCGTATTCCCCTGGTTCTTTTGTTTTGTAATCGAATGTTGTTTCTGTTTCTCCTGCCACAGGGAACTCATCCACATACCATTGTATGAAATAAGTTTCGTTTTGTGCGGCAGTTATCACAGAAAATGTCTGTGTCTGGCTTTCTTGTATTATCGGATTTTCGATTGGGCTGTAATCTAAGATTATAGAACTGTCAACTTCTCCTAGGATTGTTAATCCTGTGAGAAGGTCTAGTTCTCCAAAGGTCATGTAGAAAACGAATGATAATCCTATTAGGAATATGAATGCTGCAAGGCCATACTTGAAATTGAATTTTTTTTGCTTCTTCTCAGCATAGATTACTTGTGTCTCTAATGTCTGTCTTGGTTTCTCGAATCTTAGTCTTTTTATCTTATCTTGTAATTGTTTCTCTTTTTCATCATAATGGTCAAGCCAATATTCAAGATTTTTTCCTTTGAGGTATCTATTGAGCATGTATTCATACTCTGTGTAGCTAAAGATGCCTCTGCTATGCTGGTCTTTTAGTTTTTTTACATACTTTATCGTATTTTGTTTATATTCTCTGCAGAGCTGTATGTTGTGATTTAGGATCCCTATATTTTCGTTGAGAGTTTTAGAGCTATAAGAACCAGTATTTACATAATTATTTCCTCTTTTTTTACTCAAACTCAAACTACATCCTCTTTTTATTATATATAATATTATAAGAAGCTCAAACTTTGTTTAAATAGCTTGTTCATAGTTAGGGCTTAAGTCAGTCAACTAAATGACTAAGTCATCGATTTTTTTTATCAAGAAATATGATACTATATCTTAATAGAATGCACTTTCTATTTTATACAAGCTATGCCTTCCATTTGACAATAAGGGCTCACTTAGGTTTAGCCTTCTCCTATATTCACTACATATATCCTTTGCGTCTACACGCCAGCACAGTTCACCTTCATAATAATAAAAACATCCTTTATTCAGGTCTTTATATAAAGGGATATATATAGATATTGCACTTTGGTCAAAAAAATCAAAAAGGTAGGACTCCTGAGTCACTACAACACATCCTTCTGGTATAAATTCCAAGCTTTTTTCTAAAAGATCATGGTCGTTTTGGACTGATTGGACCGGACTTTTTTCTGAAGTGAAGTAAGGTATATAAAACATGGTTGAAATGATGATAAAGCCTATAATCAGATAGCCTATTCTCAATTTTTTTAGGAATTTTTCTT
>JAHIPG010000154.1 GCA_018894775.1 Nanobdellota archaeon | reverse complement strand
GATCTAAACAGACTTTCACTATCTCGTCTGTCTTTATGTCACCATAATCTACAATCTCTCTTGGTATTGAAATTGTATAACTGTTACCAACCATCCTTAGTTTAACCTTAAATTCTTTATTTTTTATTTCTTGGAATTTTTTATATTCCTGTAAGTCTGCTGGATGAATCCATATCTCATGACATGTAGGGCATTTCCAACTTCTAAGTTTGAATCCTTCTTTTTTTACAAATCCTTTGATTGTTTCTTTATGGCATTTATTGCACATGACAGTTGTGTTGAATAAGTCTTTCATTGTATATTACCCTTGTGTATACATAAGGTGTATACACTATGTATATAAATGTTTCGGTTTATAAAAATTCATTTAGGTTTTATCGACGGATCAATAACAATATCTATACTTGCTTCTCGAATCAATTCCTCAGCCATCTCAAAATTATAAGACTGATTCTTCAAATTATCAAGAAGTTCATAAGTATCAGGATTTGTATAAATCTCATCTGGTGTTACTAATTTAGAAATACCCGACTCAATAATACTCTTAGCACAGTTGTCACAAGGGAACCATTCAGCCAGGTATATTGTAGCGCCGTCTAAACTTATACCTTCACGAGCTGCTGTTGTTATAGCCCTTATCTCAGCATGTATAGAAGGACAAAGTTCAATACCCTCACCAGAGGGATATCCTACACGAGCACATTTATCATGCTTCTTTCCCCGAGAAGGCCCACCATTCCAACCAAGGATATATTGATAATCAACTGTTTCTATAACTGCAGCTACCGGATGCTTCATACAGGTTTTATTTGTTAACGCCTCTTTTAATAGATCCTCAATTGAAGCCATAAATTAACCGATAACAGACTTATTTAAAACTATTATTAAACTATAAAGATTATTTCCAATTATTTCAGAAAACAATATAAACACGATAAGGATACCTTAAGATATGATAAGTACAGGCTGCAAAAATCTTGATAAATTTCTAGGAGGCTATAAAGAAGAAGTTACACTGATCTATGGTCCTTCAGCCTCAGGAAAGACCACTATGGTTACACAGGCTGCTGTAAACCAAGCTGAACAAGGCAATAAAGTCCTGTATCTGGATACAGAAGGAGGGTTCAATGCAGATAGGATAAAAGATATTAATCCAAATCCAAAAGTCTTGGATAACATCATACTTATCCGGTTAAAGGAGTTTATGGAGCAAAGGATTACTTTCAGAAAATTAAAGGATATTGTAGAGAAAGGAAAGATAAGCTTAGTTGTTATTGATACCATCGGCATGCATTACAGATTATATTTACAGAAGAATTCCTATGGAGCCAATATGTGCCTAAAGAAACAATTTAGGATCCTTAATGAGATATCCAAAGATCTTAATATTCCGGTTATCGTGGCTAACCAGGTATCCAATAAAGTAGATACATGGGGGGTAAAGCCAACAGGAGGCAATATAACCCTCAATAGCTGCCAGAAGTGGATAGAGCTGGAGACGGAGCCGCAGAGGAGACTATTCCTTAAGAAACCACAACCCTTCAAATACACTCAAATAATCATAAAAAAAGAGGGTTTACGGAAAACTCCCGACGATTAATTACTATTAACTAGTAGTAACTAATCGAAAGGTTTAAATATAGGAACCCACCTAAAAAAGGTTAACTTTCGAGGTGAAAGAAATGAAAACCGCACAAGAAAATTTAGAAGATTTAGAAAAGATTTGTTTAGAATTGAAAGAAAAAAATAAACCTTTATACATTCTAGGTCACGAAGGATTGTGTTATGACTGGCTAGGTTCTGCTCTTGCTTTAAAGAAATTGATTAAAGAATATGGTATTGAAGGAAGAATTGCTGGAAAAATAGAAGAAAGTGAAGGCTATAGACAAAATACAGAACTCTTTAACAAATTAGACCTAAAGTTAGAGGATCCTGCAAGCATAGAAGAAGAAGATTATGTAGCTTTTGTTGACTGCCAACCAGGAGAAACTAACACATATGATATTAAAGCAGAACCAATAATCTGTATCAACCACCATGAATTGACAAAAAAAGTAGAAAAAGAACTGAAAAAAGTAAAATTCACAGACATAAGAGATACAAGATCGACAGTTGCTATACTAACAGAGTATCTTATTGAAAAAGGTATCAAATTGACCAATGCTGATTCGGATTTAGCAACCACTATGAACTTTGGAATGCGAGTAGATACAGAGTTATATAAGAAGAAAGGGCAAGAATTAGAACATAAAATAGCTCCTTATCTAGAAGAATTCGCAGATCTAGAACTAATAAAAAACTTAGAACAAAGACCTATCCCTAATGAAGTGAAAAATATCATGAATAGAACAATCTATGTAACTAAAGGAGAATATCAAATAGGTATTGTTCCAAATGTAAGTAACGCGAGCTTTGTATCACCAACTGCAGATATGCTAACAAAATTCGAAGGATATAAGATTAATATTGTTGTAGCAGAAATCAAAGAAGAGGATAACTATAGGTTCGTAATAGCAGGAAGGAGTAAAGACCCTGGAGTGAGTGTAAATAATTTCATACAAAAACTCTTCAAAACAGGTGGAGGACACTGGTATGCTGCAGGCGCAATGGTTCCTTTTGCAAAAATGTACGAACTATATGGTATAGATACCTTAAAAGATAAAAGCGATTTACAACAGTTAGCTGACTCTATAGAAGAAAAAATCAGTACTGTAATTGAAGAAAAGAAATCATCTATTACAAACATAAATTCTTAATCTTTTTTCTTATCTTTCTTTTGTTGTTCTTTAAAATCTTTTTCCTGTTGTTTAGCCTTCTCTTCTTGCTGTTTGATCCATTCAAGTTTCTTAGGACACTCTTTATTAATACAATAATTGAACGGCCTAGCCCCTTTCCTAATAATCTGGACTAATGGGAAGCCACATTCAGGACAGTTCTTATCAGTAGGCTTAGGCAGTCCTCTAGTCAAACCAAAAGTATTCTTACATTTAGGATAACCAGAACAAGCAACGAAATATGACTTAAATCTCTTTGAATAAAGAATCTTAAGATCAGAACCACATTTCTTACATTTACCAACAATGCTAGCCTTATCCCTTGTCTTCTTGTAAGCAGCTCCTAAAGCCTTACCAATCTTCTTCTCATTATCCTTGAATTTAGTAAGCATCTTGGCCAAGAATTCCTCTGCCTCTTTCAAAACCTCCTCCTTTTTCTTCTTACCTTTCTGAATCCTTTCCATCTCTTTCTCAAAATGTCTGGTAAGTTCTTCATCAAGAATTTCTGAAGCGTACTTCTGCAAGGTCTCAATAGTCTTCATACCCAGCTCAGTAACTTCCAAGGATTTATCCTTGACATAATCCCTATTGTACAAGTTCTCTATTATCTCAGATCTAGTTGATTTAGTACCAAGAGTCCTTTTCTCCAATTCCTTAATGATTGATGCTGGAGTGAACCTCTTTGGTGGCTGAGTTTCTTCCTCATGACTTTTCATATCCTTAACATCAAGTTCTTGTTTTTCCTCAACATCAGGAAGTTCTTCCTCTTTGAAAAAAGCGTAACGGCCGTACAGTTCATGCCAGCCTTTCTTCAGTATCTTAGCACCTTTAGCTATAAAGATCTCTCCATTAACATCCAACAAGATTTTCATATTTTCCTTAACAACATACTCTCCGAAAGTTGCTAAGAATCTTCTAACAATAAGATTATACAATTTTCTTTCTCTTTCATTAAGAGTTTTAGGAACAACACCTGTAGGATATATAGCAGGGTGTGCAGGATCCTTCTTATTGCCATTACGTGGATCAAGTTTTTTCTCCTTTACCAGCATTTCAGCATGTTTTTTATACTTGTCCTGTTTTGCCAAAGCATTTAATATTTTTTTGAATCCTATTGACGGTGGCAGTTGGTTAGAACTTGTTCTAGGATATGAGATATATGAATCGGTATAAAGTTTCTGAGCAATAGCCAAAGTCTCTTTAGGAGAAATACCCATCTTACCATAAGCTTCAAGCTGTAAAGCTGTCAAATCAAAAGGGAATGGTGGAGCAAGCCTTGATTCCTTTCTCTCAACTCCCTTAACAAGAACCTTCTTTCCTTTAGCATTCTTGACAGTCTTGTCAAACTCATCTTTCTTCCAGAATTTATCATTCTTATGCCAAGCATGAATCTTGTTCTTAGTTACCAATTCTAATTTCCAGAATGGCTCGGGCTTAAACTTTTGAATATCTTTTTCTCTTTCAGCAAGAATCTTTAAGGCTGGACCTTGAACTCTTCCTGAACTTAAGATCTTAAACATACCTGTTGAGTTCTTGATAGATAATGTCAATGCTCTACTAAGATTGATACCCCACAACCAATCAAGAATATGTCTTGTCAAACCGGAATTGACTAGTCCTTTATCTAGATGCTTTGATCTATCTTCATATGCCTTTTGCAAATCTTCCTTAGTTGTTGTTGAAAAATGCATCCTTGCCGCATCTTTCTTATTGCAAATGTTATTAAGAATATTATAGCCTATTACCTCACCTTCCACATCCCAATCACAAGCAACCGTAAACTCATCAGCCTTTTTAGCAAGTTTCTTTATAGCACCCAAATAAGGCTTTGTAAAAGCAGCAGCCTTTAGGACCTCATAGCTAGGAAGCCATTCAGTATTGAACGTTGGATATGTCCAGCCTTTCTTATCCTTCTCAGAAACGCTAAATAGATGGCCTACAGCACAAACTATGAATATTTTCTCACCATCATGCTCAAGCTCATAATAAGCAACTTTCTTCTGGTAAGTCTCCTTTTTAGGCTTTTTATCTGCTAAAGCTTCAGCTATCTTCTTCGCTACAGACGGCTTTTCTGCGATGATTAATTGGGCCATGGTCAGTCTTAGAAAAGAAAGGTTATTAAAAGGTTTCTATTTTTATTACATAATATGAAGGAATTATCAAAAAAAATACAAAAAATAAGTCTTGATAATGCAAAAAACCTGATTCTGCTTGATACCTGCTTCATAATCCATAATCTTTCAAACCATAAGCACTTTGAACTTCTGAAAGGCAAAGATGTGGCAATAACATCATTCAATCTTGAGGAATTGCTATATGTCGAGCGTAAATTGGGCCATGAACTGAAGAAATTGATCAGGAAATTTCTGAAAGAAACTAATTTTAAGATTCTAGAATTACCAATACATCCGGGACGATATAAAGATGAAAGGGAATTTGTCAAAATGGTAGATAAAGATTTACTTAAGAAAGTTGGCGACCCAAGTGATGCTGTACTTATTGCAGCAGCAATAAAAACCGATTCTATAGTTCTGACAAAAGACAAGCACCACATGTTCACAGTACAATTAGAAGAATTTCTGAAAAAATACAATCTAAAAGTCTATAAAGACGCTAAATTTTTGAGCGACCATTAAGATTTGTTACCTTAAGCTTATGGATTTTATTTTTTGTAGCTTCTTCAACAGTAATCATAACATTCTTATCTATTTTTACCTTATCGCCTTTTTTAGGTATCTTCTTAAGCTTTTTAAGAACAAGTTTACTGACAGTCTCATTAATATTCCCAGGCAATTTGATGTTGAAAAATTCATTGATGTTCTTAAGCTCTGTATCAGCATCAACTAAGATATTATTTTTATCCACCCTCAGGATTACATGAGGTGTAATGTCTGTCTCATCGACAATTTCGCCTACAATTTCTTCTAAAAGATCCTCTAAGGTTATTAAGCCAGCTACACCTCCGTGCTCATCAACAACAACAGCCATATGAATCTTCTTATCCTGGAACTTCTTAAAAAGCTGGTTTAGAAGAATATCTTCAGGAATAAAATAAGGCTCTCTAGCGATAGTCTTAAGTTTAACATTCTTCTGGCCTTTCTGCAATGCTTTCAGAACATCCTTAACATAAAGTATGCCTATAACATTATCACGATTACTTCTTATGATTGGAATCCTTGAATACGGTGTTTTAGCCAAAGTCTGCATAGCATCCTTCAAAGAAAGATTTTCGTCAAGACAGAACATAGCTATCCTTGGAGTCATGACCTCTTCAGCTGTTATGTCATTAAGCTCAAAAACATTCTCAATCATCTCCCTTTCTTTCTTCTCTACCTCTCCTTCCTCAACACCCATATCAATCATAGTCTTAAGTTCTTCCTCAGTAACTATGGGGATATGCTTACCTCCAGAAGCCCTGATAATAAAAGTGGTAAATAAGTTAAGAACAAATATTAGAGGGAATAATAGTTTAGTCAGAAAATATATAGGCCCTGCAATTAGAAGCGATACTTTTACACTATATGTATGCGCAATATTCTTAGGGGTTATCTCACCAAAGACCAAGATCACCAAAGTCAAAATACCTGTTGCTATAGCAACACCGTTAGATCCAAATAAGTCGATCATAAGTTTTGTTGTTAAAGCTGCTGCGGCGATATTGGCAAGGTTGTTACCAATAAGGATTGTTGTAATCAAAGTCTTAGGTTTCTGCTTCAATTTCAGAAGCTTTACAGAACCCAACTTCTTTTGTTTAACTAAAGTCTTCACTTTAGCCAGACTAACAGAAACCAATGCTGTCTCGGCACCGGAAAAGAATCCGGATAAACCCAGCAATATTATTAGTATAAAAATTTCAATGCTCATATCTAGATATGCACCAATAAAAATTATAGGATAATATGTTTATAAACCTTTCTTATAATTGGATAATTTTCCCTTCCCTTCCAACATTTATAACCTTTGTGTTTCCTATTTTTTCTTCAACACCTTCTGCCTCATGGACATGGCTGCAAAGCAGGATGTCTGGCTTAAGCTTATCAATAGCTTTCTTAACACCTTTTGATCCAGGAATAAGATTTGATAGCTTACCCATCAAACTTCCATCTGGATGGACGTGTGTGACCATAATTTTTTTCTTTGCGTCTTTGATGTAGTTCTTACTTTTTTTCAATATGTCAAAGATTTCATCTTCAGGAATCTGTGATAAGCCAATGTTAGCAAAACCACAGCCGAATAAACCAACATCTTTGTACTTAACTGAGTAAGAATGTAGGTTTCTTATTTGATATGCTTCAGCAAGAAAATCTGCTGTTGGTGCAGAGTCATGATTTCCAGGAACAAAAATGACTTTTTGGTTTCTCTTCTTGAAAGGACCGATTATATTGGCCGTAGAACTATCAAACTGTGTAAGATCCCCGCAAAGTACAACTAAGTCTACCTTGTTCTTCTTCGCTTTCTTAGCCAGCCTTTCTGCCAGCCTTGAATCTCCGTGTATATCTCCTGCTGCTAATATTTTCATTTTAACCGTAATTCTCTATCCAAATTTTGCGTTTCTAATATATAAAGCTTTCGATTACTAAACTTTTGCGTTTTTTGTGCGAAAGTTTTAAGTAATTCTTGTGTTTATTGGGTTT
>JAHIPG010000015.1 GCA_018894775.1 Nanobdellota archaeon | reverse complement strand
ATCATATCAAAGCATTGCCTGAGGTTAAGGTTATAAACACCAGGATAGCTTCGCTTGATGCGCTGATTAATAGGGATTCTGATTCTTTGGAGCATTTCAAGGCTTACTTTGAGCATAAGGCAGAAGTTAAAGAATTTGAAGAAAAGATTGGTAATTTCAATAAGCAGTTCTCTATTTCATTGGTTGCAGAATCAATCTTGGAAAATAAAGGTCTTGATAAATTTGAGACAAAGGATAAGAAATCTATAATTAATGCTCAAGAACATTTCAAAGAGAAGAATAAGGCGATAACAACAAGTTTGGAAGAATACCTTAAGGCTGAAGGTTTTGATGTTGAGGTTAAGGATATGGTCAACCCTGCTGATACTTATATTCCATTTTATTTGGGAGCTATAGGGGGATTATTATTTCCGCTTTTCCGTAACCTTTTGGTTAAAGGTTATGTTAGAGGAAGCCGTGGTAATGGATACGAATATATGGGATCTACTATGGCAGGATTGGTTAACGGATCAATTGGTCTTTTCTTAATTGATGGACTGCATCCTTTAGTTTATCCTATCAGAATGTTTGCAACTCCTTTCATACTGCAGCCTATTTTCAAAATGACTGGTTTTGATCCTGCTAAAATATTTGCTGAATCATGAAAACTTACAAAAATTCAAAAGGGCTTGGAAAAAAAACGCTTGCCTTAGCTGGTGTTGCGTTATATACAGTTGTTCTTGCTAGTCCAATATATGCTGGAACTAAGCCTGAACCATTACCAGTTGGAGATATCAAACCAACTCTTGAAACAATTACAACTGTGGAACAGGTTGGTTCTTTGTACCGACAGAAGATACAGGAATATGCTGAAGATAAACTTCTTGTCTATGATGAGATTTATAATCTTGATCAGATACTCGAGAGGAAAGAAAACTTCTTTTATTCTGAGAAGATGGATTTTAACAAAAGGTCTAGGATAATTTTTAATGAGGTCGAAGAGCTTAGGGCAAAAATATCAGGATATAACTATAGTATTGAGGGTTTAGAAAGGGAGAAGAAATATTTCCATCCGGATTTAGAGAAAATAAAAGAATCTTTTGATAAAGAAGTACTTGGCCATTATCCAAGCCTTCTTGAAAAAGAAGCTAATATTGTTTATTCTGCCGAGACCAAGGTTAAGCCTAAGTTGGTTGAGACACTTAGGAACATGGTTGTGAAGGTACATGATATTAATATTGAGTTTTATAAGGATGGCTCTCTGAAGGTTCTTGCTGCTCAGGAGGATTATACTTTAAGCGATTTGGTTGCTTTCCATAAAGCTTTAGACAATATAAGGGAGAAGGCAGTAGTATACAAGGGAATATGTTTCAATGAGAAGGAAATAAACACAAAGAAGAATATAGTCCTTCAGAAGAAGAAAATTTTAGAGCAGGAGTTAAGCGTTATTACTGGATCAGAAGATTATAAGCTGGTCTCAGAAAGAAAATCTGAATTGGAAGATAGGATATCTCGGTTTAATATTACAAGGCATAGCTTTAGTAAGTATCTTGATAAAAAGAAGAGTATAGACTATTTCAAGGAGGAGTATGGTGATTTTAGCAGGTATTTCATGCCTTCAATCCTGTTGGCTAAGAAGATATCGAGTAAGACAGACTATAGGCTTAACTCTGATGAATGGTCTTTCAATACAGGTGATGTTTCTGATAATATTCAGGATTATTTCAGGGCGAATGGTCTTGAAGTTGAAGTTGGGAAGTTGAAGGATCCTACCTTCACAAAACTCCCTTGGAGAAATTGGGGCTGGCTTCTTAGTTTTGGTTTCCCTATATTGAGAAATATTTTTATTAGGACTTATGTCGGAAGGATTAAAGGGCTTGAGGAAGATGGTGCTGACTATTGGTTTGGTGTTCTTGGTGGAGGATGCCAAGGGGCATTAGGTACTTTCTGGCTTGATGGCTTGCACCCTCTTGTCTGGCCTATCAGGATGTTTGGAACACCTCTTGTATTCCAGCCTTTGATAAAATGGTTAGCTTCAGAACCGGAAAAGAAAAAGGAAGAATGAAAAAATATCAAAAAAGTAAAGGATTGAGTAAAAGAACAAAGCTTGGCTTAGTTACTGCTGCAATATATGCGGCAACTTATCTTGGTTTGCCTGCTTATGCTAGTCTTACTCAGGACAAAGAACCTGTTAAACAAGAAATAGCTGTAGAACAGAAAGAAATTTCTCCTTACCAACAAACTCTTGCAGAATATGCTTTAGATGGAAAGATTACTTCTGAAGAGATTAAAGGATTGAAAGAATTGAATCTGGAGCCTTATGAGAATTTCAATAATGAAAAGAAGAATCTTGAAGAAAGTTTGGCTAAAGGAAAATTATCTTTGAATGACCTTGATGTGAAGATAAAGCATTATGGCTGGCAGGTTGCTGTTTTAAGTGAACAGATAGACCCTGCAGGTGTTAAAAGTTTCTTGGAAGAAAAAAAGAAAATAGTAGAAGATAAGATTCTGCCTTATTATCCTGGTCTGCTCGACGATAAAACTGTAAGGATTGTCTATTCATCTTCTCTCAATTTGGAAAAGGTTTTAGCCGATTTACTTAATAAGGTGATTAAGGAAACTGATGAGTTTTTGAAAACAAATTATGTGGATGATTCTTTAGAAGTACTAGGGAATAATGTTTCAGATGTAAAAAAACTTGTGTCTTTCTATAACATAGTTGAATCTGAATTGAAAAGGTTGGATTCTATTAAGAAGATGGATAATAATGAACTTATTGTTGCGAAGAAGCAGGAACTGCAAGGCAAGATTGATGATTTTCAGTCCGGTAGGAACGACTTAACAACAAATATAATTACCCTTGAGAATAAGCTTAAAGAGTTAGAAAAAAGTTCTTTGATTGATATGAAAGATTATAATATGTTTAATGAATATCTTAGTCTTGAAGCTTCAGTGAAGGAGTTCAGAGCAGGGCATCGTGATTTTAGTAGATTCTATACATTAAGCGTGTTGGATATTATGGATTCTTATAGTAAATATGGGGATAGCAGGTCAAAGTTTGACAAGAAAGATGGGATTATTGAAGGTATTGAAAACTATTTTGCAAGCAATGGTTTGAATGTTGAGGTTAATGATTTCAGCAACCCTACAAGACCTAAGTTTCCTTGGGGTTATGGTCTCCTTTTTGCATGTTTGTTCCCTATACTCAGGAACGCTTTGATGATTAAATATCTTGGTGGGCGTAGAGCTTCAGGAGATGATATTGGGGTAAGTGCCTTATTAGGGTTTATGGAAGGTCTATTTTTCACTTTTGCGGGCCTTGATGCTATCCATCCTCTTGTCGCACCAATAAGATTATTCGGAGCTCCTTTAGTTTATGCACCTTTCTTGAAAGTGACTGGTCTTGATAAAAAAATATTTGATTATGCAAAATGGAAATGAAATTATACAAGAAATGGAAAGGAATGAGTAAGAAGGCAAAGATTAGCCTGGTTGGTACTGCACTTTACGCTACTACCTCCTTAGCTTTGCCTGCCTACGCTGCTGTAAAGCAGGATTCTGTTCTGGAGGTAGGGCCCATTAACCTAGAGCAGGTTTTAAATGTAGAGCAGGCAGAGCTTCTTTTCAAAGAGAAGATTAATGAGTATTCTGAGGACAAATTGCTAAATAATCAGGAGTTACAGAACCTTTACTGGATAGAGAAACATAAGATAAATCTCATGCAGGACAAGAAAGCAAAGATTGAGGAAGAGTATAAGAATAATACTGAAGTTGCAACCCAACATCTTGAGGAAAAGATTAAGAATTATCAGACTGAGTTGGGAGATACATTGAATATCTCAGTTTTTGCCGATTTGAGGAATAAACTTGATAAAGAAATCCTGACATTTTATTCTGCCCTTATTAACACGGAGAAAGGTAATGTTGCTTACAACGCAGATACTTTGATTGAATCTAAGCTTAATGCTCCTCTGAAAGAGGTTATCAAAGGTGTTGATAATGTTCTGAAACAATATTATAATATGGATATTATGGGTATGCTTTTAGGAAAAGAGAAATACACCATCAACGATGTGCTTACTGTTTATAATATTATGAAAGATAGAGCAGAGAACTACTATAAATCTGATAAAGAAGAATTGAAGGATAAGATTAAGTCTGTTAAGGAGGATATGGGCAGGATTGTTAATTCAGATGCCAATAAGGCTATTAAAGATAGAATAAATGGTCTTGAAGATAATATATCGGTTGAGAACTATTTATTAGACAAGTTTTGTAATTATTTTGCAGGAAAAGAAGATGTTAAAAAGTTTGAGGAAAAATATGGGAATTATAACAATCATTTTTCTATGGGTATGATAAAGACTGAAATTCTTTCAAATAAAGGTCTTGAAACAACTAAAGAGTGGGATCCTTTAGATGCACTTTATATTGCTGAAAAAAATTTTGAATCGGATAATAAAAAATTAATCAGCACATTAGAGACGAGATTAAGTAAATTAGCTCCAGATGTAAAGGTTGAGGAACTTGGCAACCCTGCTAAGATGAAGATTCCTATGTGGCTTGGTTTGGTTTTAGGATTTGTGATTCCTGTTGCAAGAAACTTACTTATCAAATCTTATGTTGATGGGAAAGATAAGAGTAATATACCTTATGGGTTTAGTGCAATTGCAGGATTTACTAATGGTACTTTAGGTTTTTTATTTGATGGTTTGCATCCTCTAATATATCCTGCAAGGCTGTTTGCTACACCTTTGATTATCCAGCCTGCGAAGAAGATATTTCTTCCAAAAAAGAAAAAATGAAAGTTTACAAAAAATTCAATGGAATGAGTAAAAAAGCTAAGGCTGCTTTGATTGGAACAACTTTGTATGCAGCAACTTTAGCTTTGCCTGTCTATGCAGCTGTTGAGCAGACTGGGGATAGGGTTGTTAAGACTGTCGATGTTGATAATTTACAAACATTGGATCAGTTGAATGTTTTGTATAAGACAAAGATAGAGGAATATTCTGCTGATAAATTGTTAGTTCCTGATGAGATGGATAATCTTTACATAATAGAAAGTAAGAGGAAAGAGATTTTGAAAGAAAAGATAACTAATCTTAATTATACT
>JAHIPG010000153.1 GCA_018894775.1 Nanobdellota archaeon | reverse complement strand
TGACTTTATCACCTAATTCTAAGATTAAAGTATCATTAACTTTATACTCCTCTTTGTCTACGATGAGGTTCTTACCATCATAAAAGTTCAACTGTATCTTCTTACCTTTCAATATTGTCTTACCAACTATTTTTGTAGGCTTAAGCTTACCTTCATCAGCAGATATCTTAACAAGTCTAAATTTACCTTTATCAGTATACAAGACCCTAAAATTCTCTTTTGTACTTGGTATATCTATAACATCCATAATACCTAAAGGGAATTTATGATCTTTCCTAACAATCTTATCAATCAAGATTTTACCCTCATTCAATATAATTTTGACCTCTTTTGTTGTCTTAGCATACTTCAACAGATTCTTTATTGCAAGACTCAAAGTGATACAATTCTTAAGAGTATGAGGTCCTGGGCTTGGCCTAGCTATCCATTTAATACCTTTCCTCTGGATAGGCCATGATTTCGGTGCCCCTAATCTTGACAAATGTCTTTTTACCATTTTATTTATCTCCTTCCTTCCTGGTTCTTTCTAAAACCTTCTTTCTCTTTCTATCATCTAGGTCAAGTTCTGTTACCATAACATTAGATGGGTGGATAGGATAAAATGCTTTTGAACCATCCTTCTTGACCTGTTCAATACCTTCGATGTAAAGCTTAACCCTTGTAAGGTTTACACTTGTGATCTTTCCTGTCTTCTTCTTGAACTGGCCTCTCAATATCTTAACCTTATCACCTGTCCTTACATATAAGTTTCTCATTCCATATTTTTTTCTTAACTCTTTTGACAAAGTTGCTGACATAAGAGTCTTACGAATATGTAAAGGGAGGTTGGAAATATACTTTCTTTGTTTCCTCGGTTTCTTACTTGCCTTCCAACTTTTTGACCAACGTTTCATTTTCTTATACAACTATCTTAGCAACCTTACCTAAAGGTGCCCATCTTTGAATAGCCTCCTTCGCTATTACTCCTTTAAAAATTGTCCCTTTTGGATTACCTTTTTCATCCTTAAGCACAACAGCTGAGTTGTCCTCAAATTTGATTCTTGTTCCGTCAGCCCTCCTATACTCTTTCTTCTGTCTGACGATAATCGCTAAAACAACCTGTTTCCTTATATCAGGCTTTCCTGAAACTACCGAACCAAGCACCATATCACCTACACCTGCACGTGGATACCTATTCTTAACAGTTTTTGCACCTTTTACAGAGACAATCTTAAGTATCTTAGCCCCTGAATTATCACAAACTGTAATTTTGCTTCCATGCTGCAAAGCTTTTGGTATTCTTGCCGGTATTGCTTTCATTATTTGATAACCTCAATAACTACAAAATTTTTAGTCTTGCTTATAGGTTTTGATTCCATTATTTTTACTTCATCCCCTACTTTAGCCTTGATACAATCAGTATTATGAGCCTTAACCCTACTTTTCCTCTTCTCAAATCTTTCGTATTTAGGTAAGTAAAACAATCTAGGCCATTCTACGCTTACAGTCTTATGCATGCCTGCCTTAACTACCTTGCCTGTAAAAATCCTTCCCCTAATCTTTAATGTTCCATGAAAAGGGCAATGCCTATCTTTACAAGTGACCTTTGGCTTGGGTACTTCAACCCCAATGTTCTTTGTTTTCATTTTATTCTCCTTACTTTCTTCAACCTGTCTTCAGGTCTTCCAACAAGCACCTTTCCGTCAATCTGAAAGGTTTGACCATCAAACAGGATGTTAAGCATGACCTGTGATTTAAGCACCTTTTTTATAACATCGCCTCGTTCAATCGAAAGCGTGTTTTTGGTTTCATCTACTATCAGACCCTTTAACCCTACGAGCGACTTGTTACCCGCTTCGACGACTTCAACTTCCAAGCCTATCAACTCTGACCTTACAAGGTCAGCAGGCTGGATTTTCATCGTCTACCTCTAAAAAAGGTGTTACTTTTGACTGTTATAGTGTCTGGCGAAAATCCCAATGATATCAGGATCTCCTTAGCCTTACGTGCATGATCCCCTTGGAGCTCTACTTTTCCGTCTTTTGCTGTTCCACCGCAAGCAAGTTTGGATTTCAATTTTTTTGCCAGATCCTTAACATCGATATCCTTTGCCTCGATGCCTTCAATCACAGTAATGAGCTTTCCAAACTTTCGTTTCTCAATCTTGATTGTTATCTGTTGATCCTTTTTTGCTATAGTTTCACAAACACAAAGCTCCTTGGGAAGCCCACATTTAGGACATATTTCACCCATTGACTTTAGCTTCCTCCTTGATTTTTTCCTTTTTAGGCTTTTCTTCCTTTGATTCCTCTTTTTTAGGTTTTTCCTTTGGTTCTCTCTGTTTAATATTGATCGCTGTTATCAACCTTGCAATAGTCTTTTTAACCTCTCTTACCCTTCCTGGGTTTTCAGGAGTTGTTCCTGTTGATATTTGAGTATTAATTTTCATAAGCTCCTTTCTCAAATCTGAAAGTTTCTCACCTAGTTGAGCAGAGTTCATTTGTTTGAAATCTTTCTTTGTTAGTATTGCCATTTTTATTTCTTAGATTTTTTAGCTGAAGTTTTTTTCTTAATTTCCTTCTTAGGCTTCTTCTCTTCATTTGATTTCTTTTTAGTATCTTTTTTTGGCTCTTCAGGTTCTTCTTTACTCTCTTCCATAACTTCTTTCAAATCTCCTGGAACTTCTTCAACCTCTTCAACCTTTATCTCAGGTTTTTTTTCAGGTTCCTTTATTTCTATGTGATCAGGCAACTTTACCGAAGGAGGTAAGATTGTAACCTGGACGCCAATTATACCTGTCTTCAAAAGAGCAGTCACAGTTGATTTACTCATATAATTCTCAGCAATATCTCCTGACTTCTTTAAGTGACCTGCCTGGAACCTCCAAGTTTTAGACCTAGAACCAGGAAGCTTTCCACTTACAACAATTTCAGCCCCTAAAGCGCCAGCATCCAATATTTTTGAAAGAGTGTCATAACCTGTAAATTTAAACCTCTTAGTACCATATCTTTCGAATGTAAATACAATCCTATCTGCAACTGCTCCTGCATTAAGTAAAGGCTCATCAATATCTGCTATCTCTATCTGAGGATTCTCCATCTTGAACTTCTTCTTTAATACAACAGTCAGTTTCTTAATATTCTCACCTTTTCTACCAACAATCAACCCAGGTCTTGTTGTGTAAACTATAATCTTTTCACCAAGAGGTGTTTTCTTTATCTCAATCCTGCTATGGCCTGCCTTGTTTAAAGTTGATGCAATATACTCTTGAACCTGGAATTCATTCAATTTATCTGCTACAAACTTCCTTTCAATCATTTTTTAACCTCTGTCTTTGTTTCTTTTGTTTTGGTTTTTGGCTTTTCTTCCTTTACTTCCTCTTTCTTAGGTATTTCTTTTTTAGGTTCTTCCTTTTTCTCCTGCTTAGGTTCTTCTTTCTTCACTTCTTTCTTCTCTGTTTTTTTCTTAACAGCTTCCTCTGCAAGCAGATAAATATGGGTAAGCTTCATCTCTCTCCTTCTCTGTCGACCATAACGCATTACATTTGCACCTTTGTTAGGTACAGCTTCTTTGATATAAAGAGCTGCTGTATCCAATCCTTTATTTTGAGCGTTAACTTCTAATGATTCCAGCAATCCAAGTATGATTTTGCTTGCCTTTTGAGGATATCTTCCAGGACCCATCTTGCCAGGTTTATGTCCTACATCATGATTAAACCTTGTAAAAGGCACAGCTTTTTTCATTGCTAAAACATCTTCCAAAAACGCTTTGGACTTCAAAAGATTCCTACCTCTAATATAATTACATATTTCTATTGAATGTTTGGTCGAGATTGACAAATCCTTTCCATTCACCGTTGCACAGTTTTCCTTTGAAGTCATTTTTATTTCACACTAAATGCAGCACTTGATTTTGTAGCACCTACACCTGGTGCTGAATGCTGTATCCTTTGTCTGGTTAAAGCCATCTCACCAATGAAATGGCCAACCATATCCTCTGATATCATAACAGGGGTAAATTCTTTCCCCCTGTGAATCATAATCATAAGCCCTACCATCTCAGGAAGGATCACCATATCCCTACAATGGGTTTTTATAGGTTTTTTGTAAGCCCCCAGTTTAGCTTTTCTTATCTTTTCCAAAAAGCTTTTTTGAGCATCTGTGAATCCCCTATTCAGACTTCTTCTTTGTCTAGCTGGAACAAGCTTTGCGAATTCCTTCAAATCCATCTTCTGAAGCTCTTCCAATGTTTTTCCTCTATATGTAAATATTTTCTTTGCCATTTTATCTCTTCCTTCCAGTCCTCTTTGACCTTATTAATCCAACATTTCTTCCAGGCGGTGCACCCCTTGGAGGTGTTTTACATTTACCAACATGTCTACCTCTACCACTACCAAATGGGTGGTCAACAGCGTTCATTGCAACTCCTGAAGTTCTTGGATAAAGTCTGTTACGAGCACGCATAGCATGATAATTCTTACCTGCTTTAGCCATAGGTTTGTCTGTCCTTCCTCCACCTGCGATATTTCCTATTGTGGCTCGGCAACCAGCAGAGAAAGATTTCTGCTTCTTTGAAGGCAGTTTAACAACTACTTTATCACCCAACTTAGTTACTACAATTGCCGTTCCTCCTGAAGCCTTGACAAACTTACCGCCATCACCTGGTTTTGATTCAATATTATAAATTTCAGTACCTTCAGGTATGTTACTCAAAGGTAAAGTATTTCCTAATTTCAATTCTGCTTTCACACCTGAAGCAACCTTATCATCTACCTTTAAACCGATTGGCGCTGCAATAAGTGTATAATCCCCACTATCATATTTGATTACAGCAAGAGGTGCTGTATGACCAGGACAATGGATAAAATCAAAAACTATACCTTGGACGGCAGAGGTCTTTTCAGCTTCATCATATTTCCTATGTTTAATCGCGCCCTTGAACTTATGACTAAACGATTTATAGGTAAATGTTCCCCGTCCACGTCTTTGAGTGATTAACCTTTTTCCCATTTTATATTATACCCATCTGAGTTGCAATATCAATAGCAGGTGTTTCCATTGAAAGCTTAGTGTACGCTTTCTTTCTACCCTTTGTATCGATTAATGTATTTACTTTTTCAACTTTGACCTTGAAAAGCTCTTCAACAGCCTTTTTAACTTCAGTCCTTGTAGCTTTTTTATCAACTATAAAGATAAGCTTGTTCTCTGCCTCCATCAGCCTAACGGCTTTTTCAGTTGCCAATGGATTTTTTATTATAGTATAAGGATCCTTCATTTTTTATCCTCTTTAGTTTTCTTTGCTATTTTTATTCCTGTGAAAAGTTTTTCTTTGTCTAATCTTTCAATTGCTTTATCTGTGAATATGGTTAGTCTTCCAGGTACACAACCTGGTGCTAATAGTTCAGCATTTATTGATCTAATTGTGGTTATATCAACTCCAGGAATGTTCTTAGCTGATTTTTGAAGCTCACACTTATCTGAAACTACTATCAAAGGACCCTTTCTTGTCTTGTATTTTCTGCCTCTTGTTTTTCCTTTTCCAGCCCTTATTTTTCTGACAGAAGACCTTTCTAATTCCTTATCAAGCCCTATTTTTAC
>JAHIPG010000152.1 GCA_018894775.1 Nanobdellota archaeon | reverse complement strand
CTTGTTTTATGTGAAGGTAAAAAAGCATTTATGACAAGTATAGGTATTGAAGCGCATATTATGAAGAAAAGTGAAGAATATAGAGACAAGAAGACTGGTTTTAGGAGGTATGCTGACGCAACAATAAAATCTTTTATGGAAGGTTATGATAGGGCTGATGCTGAGGTTGATATTGATGGGAAAAAGTTTGAGGTTAAAAAAGCTATTTCATTGATAATTACAAAGATTCCTTATTATGGTTATGGTTTAGAGATGGTTCCTAATGCTAAATTTGGTGATGGTAACTTGCATTTCTTATCTTTAAATTCTATGAGGTATGATATTCCTTATTTGTTGATGTCAACAGCAATTACAGGAAGGAATGAGGCTGGGAGTTATAAGAAGGGCAAGAAGATTAGGATAACTACAGATAGAGAGATTGACCTGCAGATTAATGGTGATTATGAAAAGAAAGGAAAAGAGTTTAATTTTGAAGTTCTTCCTAATAGGTTAAAGATTAGATATTGATGTTTATTTTATCGAATACCCCGCATCTTGTTGTGAGGATGATTGTAGTTTGGTTTTTGGGTTTCGGAAATGCTTTCTTGTCGTCGGAAATATTGGGTATGCGACACGCGATATGTGTGTGGGTGGGGTTTTATAAAGGTAAAGGCTTTTTTGGTTTTTTATTATGAGAAAGGTGGTGAAGCGTACGTATAAGTTTAGGTTGTTTCCTTCTAAGAGGGTTGCTGGGAGGATGGAGAGGGTGCTTGGTGCTTGCCGGTTTTTGTATAATGTTGAGTTGGAGTATGAGAAACAGGTTTATTTTTCTGATAGGAATTTTGTGGATAAGAATACTTTGAATAATTTGATTCCTGGTTGGAAGTGTGTGAATCCTGGTTTGGGGAGGGTTCATTCTCAGGTTTTGCAGAATGTTAGTGATAGGTTGGATAAGTCTTTCAAAAGTTTTTTTAGGCGTGTTAAAAATGGTAAGAAAGCTGGTTTTCCTAGGTTCAAATCTAAGGAGCGTTATGATAGTTTTACTTTTCCTCAAAGCGGCTTTAAGCTTGAAAAACAAAAACTTAAGTTATCAAAAGTAGGTATGTTGAATATTAAGTTACACAGAAAGATTAGGGGAGAGATTAAGACTTTGACTGTAAAAAAATGTCCTACAGGTAAGTGGTTTGCTTGTTTTAGTGTTGTAGAAGAAAAACTGTCTAAAAAAAGTGAGTTGGGCAAGGGGGTTGGGATTGATGTAGGGCTTAACAGTTTTTATGCTGATAGTGAAGGTAATAAGATTGTTAATCCTAGATGGTTGAGAAAATCAGAGGGGAGGTTAAAGTTTTTGCAAAGAAGGCTTTCCAGAAAAGTTAGAGCGAACAAAAATTGGGAAAAATCAAAGTTGGAGATAGCTTATTTGCATGAGAAGATTGTTAATCAGAGGAATGATTTTTTGCATAAGCAGTCAAGAAAGTTGGCTGATAATTATTCTTTTATAGCAGTTGAAAAATTATTCATTAAAAATATGGTTAAAAACCGTTATTTATCTAAATCTATCAGTGATGCTGGTTGGCGGAGGTTTCTGCAGTTTTTGTCTTACAAAGTGGAAGAGACTGGTGGGCAAATAGTAGAAGTTGATGCTAAAGGAACATCGCAATACTGCATTTGTGGGAATAAAGTTAATAAGTCATTAGCAGTTAGAATTCATAAATGTAATAAGTGTGGTTTAGAGTTAGACAGGGATGTTATGTCAGCAATCATAATTAAAGCATTAGCTTTAAAGAAAAATACCGTAGGGACCGCGGGAATCAACGCTTGTGGAGATGTACCGTTAGGAACGTCTATGAAACAAGAATGTACTAGCAAAATTCGAAGCCCATATACTTCAATTAGCTAGATGCTCCTCAGCTTGCTGCGGGGAGGTTCACAGAAAGGTTTAAAACGCTGTTCTAAGCTTTTATTTCTGAAATGATATCTAGAAAAGGAAAGGATTTTGATATCATAATTGTAAGTGCTGAATATTATGATGATCATCCTTTCTCAGGAATAGGAATAATAGCTAAAGTTTTAGAAGCTAAAGGTTTTAGCGTAGGTATAATTGAAAAACCTCAAACTGAGAAAGATTTTAAGCAGTTAGGTACGCCTAAACTTTGTTTTTGCATAACTTCTGGTTCTATTGATAGTATGGTCAATAATTATACTCCTATGAAGAGGGAAAGGATTGAGAGGAAAAATAATACTGATGTTCCTGATCGTGCTGTTATATTTTATTGTAATAAGATAAGGCAGTACTTCAAAGGGTCTAAGATGGTTATTGGAGGTATTGAAGCATCTCTTAGAAGATTTGTTCATTATGATTATTGGGCTAACAATTTAAGGAGGAGCATTCTTTTTGATTCTAGAGCAGATGTTCTTGTTTATGGTAATGGTGAGAAACAGATTATTGAGATTGCTGAAAGGTTAAGAGATGGTAAAGATTTGAAAGGTATAAGAGGGACTTGTATTATCAGTAAGGAAGTTCCTACTTCTTTCAAAATGCTGCCTTCTTGTAAAGAAGTCTTTGATAGTAAAAAGAAGTTTTGCCAGATGTCTAAGGAATTTTCTAATTACAAATATCTTGCACAGGAATATGAAAATAATTATCTTTTGCAGTATAAGTATCCTGATTATACTCCTGAATACCTTGACTGGATATATTCCTTGGATTATTCTAGAAATATACATCCTAAGTCTTTTTTGAAGATGGCTAAGTTTTCTGTTGTTACGCATAGGGGTTGTATAGGAAGGTGTAATTTTTGTTCTATTGGTTTACATCAGGGTGATAAGATTATTTCAAGGAGTGAGAAGAGTATTCTTGATGAGATTAAGAAGCTTACAAAACATCCTAAATTTAAGGGTTTTATCGATGATCTTGGAGGACCTTCTGCTAACATGTATGGGATGGATTGTGTTAAAAAATGTAAGGACCATTGTTTAAGTTGTGTTGAGCTAAATAAAAGCCATGGAAGGATTATAGGTCTTTTGAGAAAGGCAAGAAAGATTGAGGGTATTAAGAAAATATTTATCCGTAGTGGTATAAGGTATGATCTTGCTGTTAAGAGTAAAGAATATGTTAATGAGATTGTTAAACATCATATCTCTGGTTGTCTGAAAGTTGCTCCTGAACATTTTTCTAAAGAGATTCTGAAGCTTATGAATAAGAGCAATGATTCTTTTGATGATTTTATTGTTATGTTTGATAAGATTAATAGGGGAGAAGAACAGCTTAAATTTTATTTTATGGTTGGGCATCCAGGTGATGATATGGAAGAGGTTTACATGCTTAAGGATATTATTAAGAGTAAGGGGTTGAGAAATATTGAAAGTTTCCAGTTCTTCACTCCTTTGCCTATGACTTTATCTTCTTGTATGTATTGGACTGGTTTGAATCCTTTCAATCTGAAAAAGATAAAAGTTATTTATGATTATAACACAAAGAAAAAGATGAAGCGTATAATACTTAATCTTTTAAAGCCTAAAAGAAGATGGTGAAGAGTCTTAGACTACTCTTACATTGTTAGCATATTTCTCGTATTTTTTTAAAATTCTTTCAACTTTTTTTATTCGTTGTTTAAGGTTTCCTTTTAGTTCTATGTAAGGTATCCTTCTCTCTTTGAGGTCGGCAATAATCTGTTTTTGGAATATTTGTCTGTTTGCATCTCCTGATCGGTCCCATGTATCATCATATGGTATGTTTATATCACAAAGGAAGACTAGGTCATATCTCTGTATGCATTTTTCAGCCAGTCTTTTCAGTTTTGGATGTGCGTTCTTGTGGTAGTAGTTTGAGAACATGTAGGTTGTTATGGCATTAGTGTCTGTGAATAGGTATTTGTTTGCTTTATGTATGTAATTTTCTTCTCTTTCCAGATGTGTTTCTGCTATCTCTAGCAATTGTTTTTGTGTTAGTCGTCGTTTAATCTGGTTTTTGTCCCAGTATTCTCTTCCGTATTCTGGCATCCATACTGTCTTATGTTTTTTTGCTAGTTCTTTGGATAGTGTTGTCTTTCCGCTTGATGGTGCTCCGAGAAATACTACATTGGTTACGTATTCTCTGTAGACTATTGGTTCTAAAAATTCTTTATGTTTTGTTGGGTTTTCTCTTATCTTTGTTCCTGATATGTTGAACTTTTTTCTTTCAAGATCGGCGATGCAGTTTTTTGAGTTCAAGGCTATGCTCATGTGTTCTCCGTATGGTTCGCTTGAATAGAAGTGAGTTATCTTTTGGTTGTCTAATAGGTTGAGTATGTAGTCTTCGTGCATCTTTTTTATTTCTGGAGTGTACCCTATTTCTGTAGGGCCATCCCATGCTTCAATCACTTCAACCTCTGGATATAGTTTTCTTATCCAGTTCGCTCTTGTTGTTAGAGGTATGTTTGTGGTTTCTGGGCAGTCGTATATTACTACCCATAGTTTGTCCACTTCTTTCAAAGCTTTTTCTACTAAAAATTGATGTCCTTTATGGAAAGGTGCAAACTTTCCTAAAGTTAGTCCAATTTTATTTTCTATGGTCATTTTTTGCCATTTTGCTCCAGTTGTAGAATCCATATACCGCGTTTACCAGATACGCGCTCCACATTATCAGCATGCTTATTTCGTTTCCTCCTTGTGTTAGGATGTAGAACCACATGTAGATCGATACAACATCGATTGCTATCCAGAGTATCCATTGCTCCAGGACTCTTTTTACCATCAGTATCATTGCGATAACAGACAGTATTGTAGATGTTGAGTCTACGAATGGTAGTGTTCCTCCTAAGTATTTTAGGAAGAGTCCGTAGAAGAAGACTCCTAAGACTGATATTGTTAGCCATCCGAATCTTTGCGTGAATGAAAGCAGTTTTATTTTTACGTCATCTTTTGATTTATTTTTGTTTCTGTGTTTTTTCCAGTAATACAGTCCGATGAATTGCATTGGTAGGAAATAGAATCCGTTGAGCATTACCTCTCCGTAGTATTTGCTTTGGTATGCGATGTATGCGTATAGTATTACGTTGATTATTCCGAAGTAATAGTTGCTTATCTTTCCTTTAGCAACCAAAACTACACAAATCATTCCTGTCAGTGATGCTGTCAGCCCGATTAGGGTGTCGCTCCATGCGAAGAACAGGTAGATGTTTATTATAGAAAAAATCAATAACCAGCTTTTTTCAAAAAGGTTCCAGTCCTTAAAATAATTTTTTAGGTGCTTTAGCATTTTTCCCTCCTTCAAGATTAGTGTAATTTTTACACTTATCTTATTGTATAGTATACACTAACTTATATAAAAAGCTTTCTGAAAATTGCTAATTAATAAAAAATGAAAAGAAATTATTTTTTTAGATAATCTTTGACTGCATCTGT
>JAHIPG010000151.1 GCA_018894775.1 Nanobdellota archaeon | reverse complement strand
ATGTCCTCCGAATAAGTGCAATTGGTCGATCTATTTTATTTGCTTGTTCTAATGGCTGCCAAAGATCCCAGTTATTCCACCAACCCATAAACTCAAAATGTTTGAGACCTGACACAAAACACAAGAACTCCTGAGGATATATGGCTCTTTTGATGTCTTTCCCAACAATGTTGAGTTTTTCCCCGTGATCATTTACTTCAAGGGCAATAGTTTCTCTAAAAGTTTGCTCAACACGATTTATTACCTTCCATAAAACTGTAGTCTTGACTTGGATACCGTCACGCTCGATCTCCCAGCTATCTCCTTTCGATTTTAGTGGATCATATTGAATACACCAATCAAGTAAGTAAAGGCCGCCTTTTTTCAATACTTGGGCAACAGAATTGAAATGGGTTATCAGTTCAGAAGTGTTCTTCACATACAAAGAGCCAAGAGTTATGTAGACAAAATCTACTAATATCCCAAGAGAAAAATCTACCATATTTCCCTGAATGAGATTTACCTCAGCACCAATGCGTGAAGCCTTTTGCCTGCTGTACTCCAGCATGGCTCTGCTTAAGTCAAGCCCCTTATACTGGTAGCCTCTTTTGATAAGTTCTTCCATATGAGGACTGTTTCCACATCCCAGTTCCAAAACTGATTTTACTGGGATCCGCGAAAAGCGCTTAAAACATTCCTCAAAGACATCAACTTCAGCAGAAATATCACGATAGGAAAAGGCTATTTCGTAATATTTTGGGTTATCATACAAACTAGACATATTCTTCCCTTCCTTTAGTTGACCGAAATTTCACATAACGGAGTACGAATATGCGAAGTTATGCTAAAGGTACAATTTAGGTGAGCATTAGAGAGCCGCATATTCGCTGTTATGTGAAGTTGCGGTTTAGGACGGGACCACACCAATAACAATCTCCCCTGGTAATCCAAATAATTTCACTTTCTCTTTGTACTCTATCTCGAACCCAGCGTCCTTTATTGATTGTTCAATATAGATTGGCCTGCAGTCCGCATATTTTGGAAATTTTTTGTGAGTCCACTCATACACCCTCAATAATATCGAATCCCCATCTTCTTTTGACATACTAACAACTCCAAGCCTGCCATTTGCTTTTAAGACCCTCTCGATTTCATCAAGAACTTTCAAAATTTCGGGCGTATCAAAAAGTTCAAGGGTGAAACTCATGAAAACGGCATCAAATTTATTATCCTCGTAAGGCATTTTTAATGCGTCTCCGCAGTATAGTTTGACTCTATCCAAAAGTCCAGCTTCTTCAAGTCTCCGCTTGCTAACTTCCAGCATCCCAGAGGAAATGTCGATGCCGTAAACCCTACCATCCTCACCCACTGACTCAGCCATTTGCTTCAAGCAATGTCCAGTTCCAAAACCGATCTCCAAAACAGTTTCATCTCTTTTAATATCTAACCGCTCTAACGCCATGTTTCTATACTTTTTCTCGAAGACTCCGGCAAAATAATCATAAAATTGGCTAATTTTGTCGTAACTCTCTTTTGCCTGAGCCTTGGTTCTATATACTCGTGATACTCTATGATTTTTTAAGTTCATTTCATCACCATCTATTCATTAGTCAATTTTAGTGCACCAATCGCATTATGACTTATTGTCTATATCAAAATTTGTAAATAGAATAAATTCCTTCGTATTTCCAACAACATATTTGTCTTACATGATCTTCGGTTAGCATTTCTAATCTTAAATCCATTACTTATCACTTGCTTTCTTTATAATATAAATAAAATCAAATCTTATTAACCCAACCTTCGAAAATGAATTTATTTAATGCTTTAAACATAATTTCAAGTGCCTTTTCCCAATTTGCATTTAAATTATCCTTCATCTCTTTCCCGGCATTATCTGTTATCACCCGAAAAGAAAAGCTTTTTATCCCATTTAATTGCGCTGTCTTTAAGACTGCTGATGTTTCCCAATTGCATGCTATTGCATCTAATTTATTATGTAACTTTTGGCGAAGTTCTTTATTGTCTACATTCCTTTCCCCACTTGCAATATTACCAACTTTTATTATGATTCCCATATTTTCCTTAGCCCAATTTGAAAATTCTTTTAGTGCTTCTTTAGAAGAAATTTTATTTAGTGCTGTACTTGTCTTTAAATCCTCTGGGATATTTTCAAAATCTTTATTAGAACAAACATCATATTCATATGAATGCTCAACACAGACGACATCATAAAGATTTAGGTCATCAGATAATGATCCGGAAGCACCAACATCAAATATAAAGTCAGGTTTAAACCTATCAATAATCAATTGAGTTGCCGAAGCACATTGAATTTTGCCCGGACCTGCCTGTACAGCTATTACTTCTACATCTTTTCCTTTTTTTGATGAAATTAACCTACCTGCTAATTCAGTTTCATTATGTAAGTTCAATATCTCTTTGCAACTCTGATACTCAATATTGCAAGGACATATAATACCAACTTTAACTAATGAATTAATCATAAAATCAGTTCACCTCAGATTTATCCTTTAATAATTTAATAATATGAACCGCATTGCAGCTAACGTTTCCAGCATATACAACCTTGCACCGAAGGGGCAATGTCCCAAAGGACATGGGCGTTAGCCTGTAGCATATATGCTGTGTTATCGGAAGTTGATTCATCTCACCAAATTTTCACCTCTCTATTGTTTTACCTTCAATTTCCGACTGTTAATAAACATAATACTGCGTTTATCCTACCTAAATAACATAATATCCGCAGTAGCGCGGATATTTCTTAGTATCGTTTAGCACTTTTAAGATTAAATATACAAATACTTTAGCTATCCTTGCATATTTATATATACGATAAAAATTTCAAAAATCCTCTTTTTTGGGGAAATTCGGGTCTCAACATTTGACATATTATAATTTCTTAAAATATGACAAAAGTGCAGTAAAAACCAGACAACGTCCCCTGTCGTTATATGTTATGCGTGGGCGTTAGCCCCGAAGTGAGCGAAGCGAACGGAGAGTCACGAGGGGTCACTACGAAATTATTTTTTACAAATTATCATAAAGTGTTCACTAATTCCAACTATGCTAGTATGTGTACAGGTTTTTAAATGTGTTTCCCATAAAATTTTGTTGTATTTTTTCAATCTGTAGACTCTATTATATCTTCTTGGATGAGTTGAAAAAATTCCTTCCAGCCCAACCATTTCTAGAAATTTTGTTTTACCTTCAAATT
>JAHIPG010000150.1 GCA_018894775.1 Nanobdellota archaeon | reverse complement strand
GACATCAAAAATGGAAAAAAGAAATGAGATATAAAAAGAAAGAAATCAAACAAAGAGAAAGAGCCCTAAGAAGAAAACAAAAACTAGAAACAAAAGTAGGAGTATATCCTATAAGCGGAGGAAAACCTTTCATCACAAACGAATTCATGGTAGAGAAAAAAATACGTAAAAATAAATTATCTGAAGATGATTTCACATACACAGACATAAAAGGCTTCGCATATGCTGTTGCTACAAGAGCAATAGAATCCTATAACTTAGGAGATATAAAAGCAAGTAAACTAGAAGGACTGGTCCAAGATAAATCATTCCTTAACCAAACATTTGTAAAAGACTTTAGAAAAAATCACTATAACTTGCCAGAACAGCACCTAGCGATGGACATCTTACTATGTTTAAAATACTGTAAGGACGAGTTCGAAAAATATGTTGGTGGCTTAGCAGGTAATCTATACAAATTAAGTATCATACAGCACGAAAGAATCAAAAAAAGAACACCTGAAGACATAGAAAAAAGAGCAGACCAACTACTAACACCATTATATCAAAAGAAAAAATAAATTTTCTTTATTCTTTTTTATCTTCTTCTAGAACAGCTTTAATTCTTCTAATGCCTGCAGCTACAGCCTTCTCTTTTTTAATCTTGAAATGACCCAACTCAGAAGTATTCTTCACATGAGGCCCCATACATATCTCTTTGGAAAATCCTTTGATAGTATAGACTGAAACCTTTTCACCATACTTATCGGCAAACAACCCATGAGCTCCTGCCTTACGTGCTTCCTTGACACTCATCTCTTCCCTTTTAACTTCAAGACCAGCTTTGATATTCTCATTCACTATATCCTCAACTTTCTGTTTCTCTTCATCACTAAGCTTTGCATCATGAGAAAAATCAAACCTAAGCCTTTCAGGAGTTATATTACTGCCCATCTGCTTAACATGATCACCAAGAACCTTTCTTAAAGCCTGATGCAACAAGTGGGTTGCTGTATGAAGCTTAGAATTCTCATAAGATGCGTCGCTAAGCCCTCCTTTAAACTTCTTCTCAGCACCCTTCCTTGAAAGCTTCTGATGCTTCTCAAACTCCTTATTGAATTCTTTCTTATCAAACTTGAATCCTTCCTCTTTAGCAAGCTCCTCTGTCATCTCAACAGGAAATCCATGAGTTGAAAAAAGCATGAAAGCATCCTTACCAGATATCTTACCATCCTTTCCGAACTTCTCAAACTGTTTCAGACCTTTAGTCAATGCTTTACTAAACTTATCCTCTTCCTTCTCAATCTCATTCAAAATGAAATCCTTATTCTCATCAAATTCAGGATAATCACCCCTGAATATCTTACTGACAACTTTAGCAATATCCTTGCAGAAATTTTCCTCTATACCTATCTGCCTGCCAGACCTGATACTTCTCCGGATAAGCCTCCGAAGAATATATCCCTGGTCAAGATTAGAAGGAACAACCCTTCCTTCAGATAATATGAATGCTGCTGACCTAAGATGATCACTAATAATCCTAAGGTGTTTAGTCTGCTCATCACCAGGCTCATCAATCTTAGCAAGCTTCTTGATCTTATCAACAATAGGAGCAAATGTCTCAATCTCATAAATAGTACTCTTACCCTGCACCATAGCAACAGTTCTTTCCACACCCATACCTGTATCCACATTATGCTGCTTCAACTTCTCATACTTACCATCAGCAGTCTTATTATACTGCATGAAAACATCATTCCAAATCTCAAAATATTTACCACAGTAACAACCTGGACCGCATTTCTTACTACAAGGGTCTTTACCTGTATCAATAAACATCTCTGTATCAGGACCACAAGGACCAGTATCACCAGCAGGACCCCACCAATTATCCTCTTTAGGAAGGAAATGAATTCTTTCTTTAGGAATACCTAACTCAAGCCAAACCTTTTCAGCTTCTGAATCTTTAGGAGCATCTTTGTCACCTGCAAAAACTGTTACATGAAGATTTTCAACATCAAGACCAAGCCATTTCTTATCAGTAATAAATTCATAACTCCATTTAATAGCCTCTTCCTTAAAATAATCTCCAAGGCTCCAGTTACCAAGCATCTCAAAAAAAGTCAGATGGGATGCGTCACCAACATCATCAATGTCTCCAGTCCTTATACACTTTTGGACATTAGCAATCCTCTTACCCTGAGGATGTTTCTCGCCCATCAAGAAAGGCACTAAAGGATGCATACCTGCAGTTGTAAATAAAACACTAGGATCATTCTCTGGAATGAGAGATGCAGAGCTGATTATAGCATGCTCTTTCTCTTTGAAAAATTTTAAGTATTTCTTCTTTAGTTCTTTAGCTTTCATAGAAAGAAATAAGAAAAAAATGTTTATAAAAAGGTTTCTATAAGCCAGCTATCTTATCCCTTAAAGATACAGCCTCATCCTCAAGCTTATCGAGATTAGTTCTTGACTTAAGCTTTATAGGCTTCTTTTTCATGGTAACTTTAGCCTTTGGCTCTGGAGCATATTCAGGCTCTTTCTCAATATTAGGGCTATGTACATGTGGGAGTAGTGCTCGAAAATCAGTTATTGTAGTATTGAGCTCTTTGATGACTTCTATAAACTGCTTCCTGTATACAGCCTTCTCCTCATTGACTTTTTTATATATCTCAAAATCCTTCAAGGCCTGCACTGTATCAAT
>JAHIPG010000149.1 GCA_018894775.1 Nanobdellota archaeon | reverse complement strand
TTCTTCAACATGTTGAACTCTCCAGTATCAGGAATAGCAATCATGTGATGATGCAAAGCTATACATTTTATAGTGTTCTTGTTTTTAGAGAATCTCTTGAATTCATCTAGATTTATATGGCCTCGGCCGATAGTATAGGAAGTTGTGCTGTCCATACCAATAATCTCAATATTCCCTATATTAATATCCCTCTTGTAAGGCAAGTATCTGTTAAACATCCTTAATTTTCGGAAAGGATTTATCTTAGGAAGAAAAATCCCATCAAGAACATCATGGTTTCCAGGAACAACAACCTTCTCATAAGGCAATGAATCTAGGAAATCTCTTGCTCGAAGAAACTCTCTTCTGTTACCAAAAAGAGCAACGTCACCAGTAACAAGAACAACATCCGGGTTAAACTTTGCTAAAGACCTCTGACAAGCTCCAATACGGTCAGGTATAGCACCCCAAAACCTGCCAAAATGCAAATCAGAGATATGTGCAATCTTTACAAAGTTTTTATTCTTAGGTTTCACAATAAATAATATTGGTTAAGGATATTTAAAATTTCGCTTTAAAAACAAATGTTTAAATACAGCTTTTTTATTGCTAAAATCATGGAAAGCAAAAGTCTGGTCATGACAATAAAAGAATTGATGGATGATGGAAAAGACCCTCTTATAGAGATGTATGATACAGCAGGAAAGAGTATAGTAAAAGAAATGATGGATTTTTTTGAAATAAAATATGATGGAGATTGCTTAGACTTTTTTTATATGCCTAATCGTGGCTTAGGATATGAAAGCCCTTATGAGAAATGCAAAGCAAGAAGAAAAAAAGAAGTTTCTGACTTGTTACAAAGATTAGGACATGGTATCTTTGTTTAGAAAATGATTATTTCTGTTTAGAAAACCATTCATAGAACATATTACCTAAAGAATTTTTTTCTCTAGACTCTTCTCCCCAATTGGTATATTCTTCAAAAGTCATCTCAGCAAGTGTTTTTTTGCTATTTTCAGGTTTGAAAATCAAGCCTAGTTCTGACCAAAGATGTTTCTGCATCTTGCCTTTAGGTTTTTTTGTGATAGTTCCTCTAACATTATTTATGAAATACTTGGGTTCTTTTAATTTACCATCAATATAAGCAAGACAATGTCTGAACTCACAACCTCTTTTCTTTCCTTCAAGCAGTTTGATTATTCCTTCTAAACCAATTGTATCCAAAGAAAAATTGACAAAAGCTCTTGGGAAACCATTTAGCTCATCAATATAAAACCCGGCATCAATAACAAGGGTTGGTTTTTTGATTAAAGGATAAGCTTGCTCAAGTTTATATTTAGCGATTTCCTGAACATCACTAGAACGAGGTTCAATAAGATTTATAGGCTCTTGAACAATCTTGATACCATACTTTGTTAGGTCTCTCTGTAAGGATTGGACTTTTCCTTTGTTTGTTGTAGCAAAATAAATTTTCACAGACTAACTGAGAAATCTTGGATATAAAAATATATATGAACTATTTTTCCAAAAACTTATAAACTAGCCTAAAAACCAACTAATCATGTTCAAGAGCAAAAACAAATCTTTAGAGGAAATAGGAATATCAAGCGAGGATTTTTATCTTCTTGCTGATAAGGGTACGATCGAAGACATCTTACATCCGGATGCGGAATTTAAAGTAGAAGATATTACTCTTTCTATAAATATACCTTATTATGACGACCCAACTAAAGAAGAGATAAGCGGATATGTAATGAGTGAAGTTCCTGCGTTGAAAATATCTGGATCAAGACCAAAATTCTGGAAAGGTGTTAAAGAGTTTGAAGGGATTGTTTTCACAAAAGGATTTATTGTGGCAGATTTAGATGAAAATATACAATACAAGACAGAAAAGATAAACAAGCTTTCAAAATATCTTAATTTTAAACAAGATAAGAATAATTAACCAAATCAATATCATATTTTGGTAACAATTTATTCAACTTTATTATTTTCTTAATATCATCTTCCCTTTTCTTATTCAAAGTTGAAGTAGAATCAGGATCGTACAGCCCAGGATGGACCATAACCTCATAAACAATCTCATCTTCTAAAGTTTCAAGCCAGTCTTCTAGCTCATAAAACTCTGTGAAAGTTCCATCAAAGAATTTATCCTTAGTCATTATCACACCATTCATCTCTAAGCCATGATTACGTGCAGGTAAATCATTTTTACTGCAGAACTTTTCGATAGATTCAAGAGATTCATTCAGATAAGCATACTTATGAATATCCATGTGAGTAGGTTTGAATCCGAATTTGGAAATAAATGTATCATACTGTGACTTCAGTTGGTAATCAAAATCAGTATCTCTAAATTCTACATGAAGACCAACACCAATACTATCTCTTTTTGCTAAATCAATAAGCTCTTTAAGTTGGTCTTTTTTATCATTATCTAAATAATTCATCATCGCTGTCGTAGAAGTTATCAGCCCCTTATCTAAAAGTTCAAGAATTTTTACATTGAATATCTTACTGTATCCAAAATCATCCGCATTTAATATCAAATGCTTCATACTAAAAGAGTAGGATAATGATTTTTATAAATATTATTAGACCCAGCTTATTTTGGGGGAGGGTTTCTTTCTGTTAATGCGAACGGATTTAGGATAAACAACCTTATATTTGGCATATAAAGCCTTATAAATTCAAACTTATTCTGCCCACACATGAAGGAGATTACAATCCATAAGGGATCAAGACCTATCTTGATTTATTCCCTCCACAATTGTAGTGATTGGAATGAATGGGGGACAAGGGAGATAAATGAGATGCTTCATGAAAAGGAGAGGTTTTATTCCTTTATTTATTCTGGAGTAAAGGTAAGATACTTAAGAGATACTAAAGATGCTACATACAGTCTTATAGATGAAATGCTAAACACCTATGGGAAGATTGGCCTGATATCATTACACAGAAGAAAAAACAAGTCAAAAATAAATCTATCAGAGAAAAATTTTTTTGAATTGGGCACATTGAAAGATAAATCCCTGGATAGCAGGATCAAGACTCTATTCAAAAGGAAAATGTCAAGCAGAGATATTCTTTTTGATGATAATTTGAAGTTTACAGGTGGTAAATCAATCAAAAGGATACATAACAAGTATATAATGGCCATACTCCTTCTAAAAACAGTGTCCAAATAGCTCAGTTTGAGATCAATGGGCTTAAGAAACCAAGAATTGATGTCCATTATGATTCCATCTTGATGCTGGCAGAGACTACTGAAAAATATATTAAATCATAGATATCAAAATAATTAGTTTATAATCATTCACGGTACGCGACACGCGACAAATGTGTGGAAAGTATTTATAAATGAATAAGAATATACCTATTAATTAACTGAAAAAAGATCCGAAAGGAAAAAGTGATGATTAATAAGCCCAAAAAAGGTGTGGAAAACAAGAATTCTTTTGGATTAAAAAACAAAGGAGATGAAAAAAAATGGGAAACCAACCAATAAAGAAATGGAGATCCGGAAACATATCCGGAGCGATATGGTTCAATGAACGAGAGTTCAATGGTGAAAAGAAAGGTTTTAAGACCGCAACCCTAAGAAGGAGTTGGAAAAAAGAAGGCGATGTCTGGAGAGACGAAACAATAAATCTAAGAAGACAGGACATACCAAAACTGATAACAATTCTAAATAAAATACAAGAAGAATTATACTTAACAGAGGAAGGTGATGAAGAATGAGTAAAGAATCAAAAAAAGAGGAAAAGGCAAAACAGCCCGAAGTTGAAGAAGTAAAGGAAGAAGTTAAAGAAGAACCAAAAAAGGAAGAAGAACAGGAAGAACTTACAATCAATGATCTGCCAGGGGTAGGCGCAGCAACAGCAGAAAAACTAAAAGAAGCAGGATACGACAATCTAATATCATTAGCGGTTGCAAGCCCAGGCCAGTTAGTTCAAGCAGCAGGCTTAGGGGAAGTGTCAGCAAGAAAACTGATTAATTTCTGCAGAAACCACTTAGACATGGGATTTGAATCAGGAGACCAAATACTCAAGAAAAGAGAACTGATAGAGAAAATAACAACCGGAAGCAAGGCTTTTGATGAGATGATTGGAGGAGGATTTGAAACAGGAAGCATCTCAGAGTGCTTTGGAGAATTCGGATCAGGAAAATCACAGGTAGCACACATTCTGGCTGTAACAGTACAGCTGCCTAAAGAAAAAGGCGGATCAAATGGAAGCGCAATATTCATCGATGGAGAATCTACATTCAGACCAGAAAGAATACAACAGATAGCAGAAGGTTTCGGGATAGACCCAGATGAAGCATTGAAAAACATACATGTAGCAAGAGCATTCAACTCTGACCATCAGATGCTGCTGGCAGAGAAATCAGAAGAAATGATAAAGAAACTTGGCAACGTTAAATTGATAATAGTTGACTCGTTGACATCACACTTCAGAGCAGACTTCACAGGAAGAGGGATGCTTGCAGACAGGCAACAGAAACTGAACAAACACATGCACGCACTGATGAGAATAGCTACAAAGTACAACATCGTTGTCTATGTAACAAACCAGGTCATGGCAAGACCAGACACTTTCTTTGGAGATCCAACAGTGGCAATCGGAGGAAACATCGTAGGGCACAACTCAGCAACCAGAATATACTTAAGAAAAGGTAAGAAAGGGAGCAGAGTTGCTAAACTGATAGACAGTCCACATCTGCCAGATGGAGAAGCTGCATTCATGGTAACAGCAGGTGGGCTACAAGATCTGGAATAAATCCTTTTTTCTTTTTTTCCAAAATTTTATATAACTTGAGAACTACTTCTTATACAGGATGAAATGCAAACAATGTGGAACAAAAGTATCACATGATGATTTCTTTTGCCCAGAATGTGGAACAAAATTAAGAGAATATCCAGAGCATTATCAATCCAGAGGTCCTCCTTGGAATATCATATTATTCTTAATAGTTTTTGCAGCAATCATCATATTTGCATATATCAATCGTGAGCAGATAGTCCAGATTGTAAAACAAATTCTAAACATTAAATTATAAGATTTTTTTGAAGGTAACCGTTTAGCTATTTAGCTACTTTAGTAGCTAAATTGTAATATACTTGTTGTTCTTATATTGTTGGTGACTAGGGGAGGGGTTTTTTGATATGGTGTTAATTTATGAAAATTCCTCTTGAGTTTGAGCGGTTGAGTAAACGGGATTTGATTAGGCTTATTCTTGT
>JAHIPG010000148.1 GCA_018894775.1 Nanobdellota archaeon | reverse complement strand
AGAAGGTTTAGTTTTTTTAGCGAAATTTTTATCAATATTTTTTGAAAATATCTCAGAAATAACCTTAAAACCATTATTTGTTTTTTTGTAGAAACGTATTGAATAAACTTTGATTGGTGGACATTCAATAACTGTCACCGGACATGATATATCTAGGCCTTTTTTTAGTGATTTAGGATTATTATCTTCAAGCATTACATGAGTCATACCCACTTTATAACCTGCAAAACCAAGGAGTTTAAGATCTTTAACTTTTGGCCAAACCTTGACTCTAGCATACTGCCTTCTAGACCTGACCCTTGGCCAGAATTGCAAACTTCCTCGTCTTGGACGATGTATTTTTGGCATTTTATCTAAATCCTTTTCTTACATACTTAAAGATATTCCTTCAAGCAGCAACCTTAAGACATCAGGTTGCAGTCGCCTTCTAGAATCAGCGGCTGTATTCACTTATTAAATAACTTTCTTGCGAAAACTATTTTATTTTATCAGTAGGGTAAAACTTTCAGAATTTTAAGCATTTATAAAGATTTCGGTGGAAAAATGATAAAAAGAATTAAGCTTCCATAGGATACTCTTTCTCTGTATTATTACCATCAGCAGTAATAGTACGAATAAGCTTACCTTTTCTCTTTGCCATCAGCCTAGCTTGAGCAAAATCCTTCTTATACTCATCAGGAACTTCCAAGTCTGTGATGATGAACTTATTTACTATGCTTACCTCAGTAAAATCCTGATCAAAATCAAAAGCAAACTCATCCAAAGTATTCAGTGGCAAGGTCGCAGAACAGAAATTATCTTTAATCTTACCACCTGGCTTAGGGACTTTATTTTTTACACTCAACTTGAAATCATCAGACTTGATACTCAGCAAGATAAAATCTCCCTTGAACTTTTCATAAATAGACTTCATCTGTTCAGGAGTCAACGTAAGCTTTATCTCAGCAGTATACATCTTACCCCACTTAGAATACTTGATTGTTTCTACATCAAGTTCAGACTCAAAATCTCTAGTAGCAACAATGTTACCTTTAACCTCTGTATCTTCAGAAATATTATTTGCTATTATACCAAAAAAATCATTAGACCAATCATAGCTTCCCTTGAGCCTGATATTTTTTTTACTCTTCTTTATCAAAAGCAAACCTCTTTCATATTCACCTTTACCATACCTTGCGAATCTTTTATGTGTTGCTTCATCAACTTGGTTTTCCACGATTTGTTTTATGAAATTCATTTTTTACTTCACTTCTTTCTTAAGTTGTTTCACATCATACTTACCCTTATCGGATTTTGTATAAGATGGGTCTTCGAAAACAGAATATAAAAGCCTTTCGACAGTCTTAAGCCTATCATCTAAAACCTTAGCCAGCTTCTCAGCCTCAAGTTTACGTTTCATTTTATTACGCTCCTCTGGATTAAAAGTGTAAATCCAAGATTGTTTAAAATTAAGGAAAATATCAATAAAAATAGTCTTCAAAACAGCAGCTATAACAATATTAGCAAGCTTAAGAGGTAAAATAACCAATTTCTTTTTATTTTTCATAGATCCAACCTCTTTAGTTCAATTGAAACAGCTTTCTCATTTAGCCTGATATAAGTAGGACATAAAACATATTGATACTTTTTCTCCGCACAATACTTTAATACTTCAGAGCTATACTCTGTAACAACATTTAATCCCCTTTTAGCCTCATGGAAAATCTTTATGTTCTTAGATTTCAATTCTTCTTTAACTTTTTTCTGCAGATCAAATAAAGCCTTCAATCTTTTAGTATTAAGCAAAGGATAAAGTTCATCGTATATGTTATTGTGGACTTTTATCATCGAGAAAGCTTCTTTAGCCTGATCAAAAAAATTTCTTTCCCTAACAGATATAAAACCGCCATAACCCAGATTTACAGGTTTCCAACGACCAAAACTTCCAACAATGATATCAGAACGCTTACCATCACATAAACTTTTATCACCTATTGCTCCGGATGCATCCTCTATCAGCAAGCAATCATTTTTCTTGCAAATCTTTGCAATCTTCTTCAAAGGCTGGTCAGCAAAATAGCCGGCAAAAGAAGTCATTATCAGAGCTGAAGCATTTTTTGTTCCTTCTTTCAAAGTCTTAAGATTAAGTATACCCTTATCAGTCCTTATCTCTTTGATATCAAAATCTAACAGCCTAGGATATGTCCTGAAAGAAATCCAGCCTCCCTGATCAGGTATAAGAATAAACGGCTTAGGATTCAGCTTCTTAACCATAGCCATAGCAACAAATATAGCAGAATTGCCCCTATCGGTTATCCTAACATGCTTATGTTTAGTAAATTTACTAAGCTTCTTTAAGACTTCTTCTTGCATAATGATTAAAGAAAAATATGAATATATAAATATTACCTAAATCACTCATTCTTTAAAGTTTTACATCAAGCGAAACAAATAAAAAGTTGGTCTGCATAAAGGGTTGATGATGAAGAAGGAAAAAAGGTTGATAACCGTAGCATTACCCTATACTAATAATGTGCCCCATATAGGAAATGTGGTTGGATCACACTTACCGGGAGATATATTTGCCAGATACTGCAGACTGATCGGACATGATGCTATATTAATAGGCGGAACAGACGATCACGGTACAGCGATAGAGATTGCTGCACAGAAATATGGGAAAACCCCAAAAGAATTAACAAAATTCTATTATAAGATTCATAAAAATATATATGACTGGTTTAACATAAGCTATGATAATTTCTCAAGGACAGATAAAAAAATACATCATGAAACAGCAAAAGAATTCTTCCTTGAAATATACAAGAAAGGATACATCATAGAGAAAGAACTGAAATTGCCTTACTGCAAAGACTGTAACAAACAACTTTCTGACAGATACATAGAAGGGACATGTCCTGAATGCGGACATATAGGGGCAAGAGGAGATCAATGTGAGAAATGTAGCTCATTATTGGAACCAGAGGATCTGATAAAACCTTATTGTGCAATCTGTGGCTCAATAAAGATTGAATTCAAAGAAAGAAAACATTTGTTCTTCGCTTTGGATAAGATATCAAAAGACTTAGAGAAATGGATAAAGCCGAACAAGATATGGAGATCGCAAGTAAAGCAGTTGGCATTGAGTTGGCTAAAAGAAGGTCTGAAGCCAAGATGCATATCAAGAGATCTGAAATGGGGTATAGACCTTCCTCTAAAAGAATATAAAGATCTTAAATTTTATGTCTGGTTTGAAGCACCGATAGGGTATATCTCTTCAACAAAAGAGTGGAACAGCAAAAAATGGAAACAATACTGGACAGGAAAATCAAAGATGTATCATTTTATTGGTAAAGATAATATTCCCTTTCACGCCATTTTTTTCCCTGGGGAACTGATAGCAAATGGAAAATATAACCTACCCTATAATGTAGTAGGATTACAATATCTTAATTACGAAAGGAGTAAGTTCTCAAAAAGTAAAAACTGGGGAGTGTTCTGTGAAAATTTGCCGAATGCTGGACTTGATGCAGACTATTGGCGATTCTACCTAGCATACCTTATCCCAGAAACAAAAGACACAGAATTCCTTTGGAAAGATTTCCAACTAAGAATAAACACCGAATTGATAGGTAACTTCGGAAACTTTATCAACAGAACACTGAGCTTTACAAAGAACTACTTTAACAAAAAAATACCAAGCGTAACAGTAAAAGACAAGAAATTCGTGAAACAGGTTGAAAAACAAATAGATGTTATAATCAAAGAATACGAAAATGTTGAGCTGAAAAAAGCATTGTTTGAAATATTGAAGCTATCTGACATGGGCAATAAATACTTCGAGAAAAAAGAACCATGGAAAACAAAAGATCCAGAAGTAGTTTTCATTGGAGCAAACATCTGCAAATGCCTAGCATTACTTATACAGCCATTCATACCAGAATCATCACAGAAAATTCTAAAGATACTGAACTGCAAAGAAAAAGACTGGAAAAACATCAAAAAATTCAACCTGAAAAATCACAAAATAAAAGAACCTGAAATAATATTCAAAAAATTAGAATATGATAAAATAGAAGAGCTAAAAGAAAAAACTTCGAAAGTAACACAATATTTTGAAAATAAGGAGGAAAATAAAATGCCTGAACAAGAAAAAGGAAAAGAATTAGAAATGCATGATAAAATTTCATTTGAAGAATTCCAAAAAATAGACTTAAGGGTTGGAAAGATTACCAAGATACAACCACACCCTGATGCAGATAAACTATACATACTGATGGTAGACCTTGGAGAAGGGGAACATGATATACAGCTAGTTGCAGGACTCAAAGGATACTACAAAGAAGATGAACTAGTAGGAAAACAGGTAGTTGTAGTAAGGAATTTACAGCCAGCAGTATTGAGAGGAGTCGAAAGCCAGGGAATGTTGTTAGCTGCGGAATTCAAAGGAAAAGTAGTTCTATTAAGTCCGGAAAAAGAAATAGAAACTGGAGCAAAGATAAGATAATTTTATAAATCTCCAAGACTATTATAATACTGTGAAAAAGCGAAAAATAGTCATAGCTCTCGGCGGAAACGCGATAGTAAAGAAAGGACAGAAAGGAGACTTTCATCAGCAGTTTGACAACACAAGAGAGTCTATGCGAAGAATTCTACCATTGATAAAAGAAGGTCATCAGATAATCATTACACATGGTAACGGCCCTACAATAGGCCATATGATGATAAGGGTAGAGGCTGGATTGAAAAGAGCTCCTTACTTACCCTTAGGACTTTGTGTTGCAGATTCCCAAGGCGGATTAGGCTACATGATTGAATTAGTCTTGGAAAACATTCTGTTCAAAGAGAAGATAAAGAAAGAAGTAATAACTATGATAACGCCTGTTCTTGTTTCAAAAGATGATAAGGCATTCAAGAATCCAACAAAACCAATCGGATTATTCTACAGCAAAAGGCAAGCAGGGATAATGAAAAGGAAGCATAAAGAATGGATAATAAAAGAGGATGCAGGCAGAGGATACAGAAGAGTAGTCCCTTCACCAAAACCCTTGAAGATAACAAACATAAGTATGATCCAAAAGATGGTCGAAGAAGGATATATTGTCATAGCAGCCGGCGGAGGAGGAATACCAGTAATCCACAGAAAAGATAAAACACTGAAAGGTGTTCCTGCAGTCATTGATAAAGATCTTACAGCAGCCATACTTGCAAAAGAAGTCAAAGCAGATACACTCATGATCCTTACAGCGATAGATAAAGTATCATTGAACTATGGAAAAAAAGATCAGATAGATTTGGATAAGATGAGCGTAAAGGAATGTAAGAAGTATATGAAAGAGGGACATTTCGCAGAAGGAAGCATGCAACCAAAGATAGAGGCAGCGATAAATTT
>JAHIPG010000147.1 GCA_018894775.1 Nanobdellota archaeon | reverse complement strand
CAAGGAAAAAACTTGAGATATTGAAAAAGATAAATGAAAATAAGGAATTGACACTTTTGAACATCAAAGATATCAATAAGTTCATCAAAGAAACTGAAGATAGATTCAAAACTAAGAAAGAAGAATCAGATAAGAGAGATAAAGAGAAGAAGAAATCAAAAGAAGAAGCTGTCAAAAAGGCTGAAGATAAGAAGAAAGAAGAAGAAAAGGAAGAAGCGAAGAAGACAGAAGAAGAGAAGCAAGAAGAGACAGAAGTTATTGCAAGGGAAGAATCCAGACAAAAATCAATGCAGCAGCCTGTTTAAAGGATAAAAAATGAGACTAAAATCACAAAGACGGATCGCAGCACAAATCCTCAAGGTAGGGGAGAACAGGATATGGTTTGATGGAGATAGACTGGAAGAGGTTAAAGAAGCTATCACAAAAATTGATATTAAAAAATTAATCAAAGATTTAGCTATTCAATCAAAACCTGAGACAAATATCTCTGGTTATAGGAGAAGAAAAAAGTATCTGCAAAAAAGAAAAGGCAGACAGAAAGGTCAGGGCTCCAGAAAAGGGACTGCTAATGCAAGGAAGCCTAAAAAAGAGTCTTGGATGATAAAGATAAGATTACAAAGAGGATTGTTAAAGAAGCTTAGAGACAATAAAACGCTTGAGCCTGAAGAATATAGAAATCTTTATAAGAAAGCTAAAGGAGGCTTTTTTAGAAATAAAAGGCACGTATTGTTATATTTAGAGGAAAAAGGCGTATTCAAGAAACAAGAGAACAAAAAAGTTCCTAAGAAGGAGAAAAAATGAAAATACCATTCAGAAGAAAACGGGAAGGGAAGACAGATTATGCTAAAAGGTTAAGGCTTCTTTCATCCGGAAAGTTAAGATTGGTAGTTAGGAAAACAAATAAGAATGTCATAGTTCAAGTTATTCAATTTAATGTTGATGGAGATAAGATTCTGGTGTCAGCACATACTAATGAACTTAAGAAGTATGGTTGGAAAGGAGCAAAAAGAAATCTGCCAGTAGCTTACCTTGTAGGATTGTTATGCGGTCTAAAAGCTAAGAAAGTTAAGGTTTCAGATGCAGTGCTTGATAGTGGGATGCATCATATGATTAAAGGGTCTCTCATTTATGCAGTGCTTAAAGGAGCTATTGACTCCGGATTGGATATCCCTCACTCAGAAGAGATACTTCCTTCAGAGGAAAGGATTTCAGGTAAACATATAGAATCAAATACAGCAACTAAGTTTACAAAAGTTGATCCCAAATCTGTAGGTAAGAATTTTGATGAAGTTAAGAATAAGATTATGAAAGGAGCATAAAATGGCAAGAGATGTAGTTAAGAACGCGAAGAAAGAATCTGTGGATGTTAAGCAGAAAGATAGGAGAGATAATAAACCTACTTTTAATCTTGATAGCTGGAAGCCTAAGACAGATATAGGCAGAAAAGTTAAACTTGGAGAGATCAAAAATATTGATGAGATATTAGATAAGGGCTTGAAGATGTTGGAGCCTGAGATAGTTGAGTTCTTCTTGCCAAATATGGAATCTATACTTATCATGGTTGGCCAGTCAAAAGGTAAGTTTGGTGGTGGTAAGAGAAGTATCTGGAGACAGACTCAGAAAAAAACATGTGAAGGTAACAGAACTAAATTTACATCTGCTGCTATAGTTGGTGATCATAATGGTTATATTGGTCTTGGAGTAGGTAGCGCTAAGGAGACAGTGCCTGCTCGTGAGAAAGCTATAAGGCAAGCTAAGCTTAACTTGATAAAGATTAAGAGGGGATGTGGTTCATGGGAATGTTCATGTGCTGGTCCGCATTCAATCCCTTTCAAGGTAAAGGGAGGGTGTGGAAGTGTTAGGATTGAAATAATGCCTGCTCCTAAAGGTAGCAACTTGACGATTGAGAAGGAATGTAAGAGGATGCTTGAGCTTGCAGGTATACATGATGTTTATTCAAAGACAAAAGGTCAGACAGGAACAAAGTTGAATATGATTAAAGCTTGTTTTGCTGCACTGAAGCAATTAAGTCAGATGAGGGTTTTGCCTGAACACATAGAGAAGTTAGGTATAGTGGAAGGTAGAAATGAGTGAAGATAAAAAAGTTTCAGTAAAGAAAGAAGAAAAGACTAGGGGTAGGATAGTCGTAGTCAGAGTTAGAGGTGATTGTAGGATAAGAGGTGATATGAAAGATACCTTGAAAATGTTAAGGCTTTACAAGAAGTATAATTGTATTGTTGTTCCAAATAATCCTGTTTATGTAGGTATGATTGATAAAGTGAAAGATTTTATTACTTGGGGAGAGATTGATGAAACTACATTTAAAGAGCTCATAAGTAAAAGAGGAAGACTTCCTGGGAAAAAACAGCTTACAGAAGCTTATCTTAAGGATAAGGTAAAGCTTGACTTCGCAGGTTTCACAAAAGAATTTTTAACTTTCAAGAAAGAACTTAAGGATGTTCCTGGCTTGAAGAGATTCTTCAGGCTTCACCCGCCTGTGAAAGGTTTTGAGAGGAAAGGTATTAAGAAGCCGTTCAGCATGGGTGGAGTGATAGGTTATAGAAAAGAGAAAATTAATGATCTTGTTCAGAGGATGATTTAAAATGTCAGTAAATAGAAGGAAAAAAAATGTAAGGCAGCGTGCCAATAATAGTCATGGTTGGGGCGCTAGGAAAAAGCATAGAGGGGCTGGTAGCCGTGGAGGAAGAGGTATGGCTGGTAGTGGTAAAAGAGCAGATCAGAAGAAGCCTTCTATCCTGAAAGAGTATGGCAATTCTTATTTTGGTAGGAGTGGATTTGTTAAGCATAATAAGAGGATTGTTAAATCTGTAAATATTTCTTATCTTGAAGAACAGATACCAAATTTACTTTCAAAAAAGTTAATAAATGAGAAAGACAAATCATATGTTATAGATTTGAAAACTCTTGGTTACAATAAGCTTATAGGTTCAGGAAATGTTACCAAGAAATTTGTGATTACCGTCGAGGCAGCTTCACATAAAGCTGTTGAGAAGGTTGCAAAAGCAGGTGGTAAGGTCATCTTGCCGGCAGAACCAACAAAAGAGTAAGATTATAATGGCATTAAAGGATCTTTTGAGTAATCTTCCAGAAGTTAAAGGACCATCTCAGCGAAGGCTCCCTTTCAATGAGAAGTTGAAATGGACTCTTATTATGTTGATAGCTTTCTATCTTTTGTCTTCTATTCCTCTTTGGGGTTTGGGGCAGAACGCGTTATCACAGTTTGAATATTTATCTATTATTCTTGGAGCTAAATTTGGTTCTATAATGTCTTTAGGTATTGGGCCCATTGTGACGGCTTCTATTGTTCTGCAGTTGCTTAAAGGTTCAGGTATGTTGAAATTAGATACAAATACTCATGACGGAAGAGTTTTCTTTCAGGGATTGCAGAAAGT
>JAHIPG010000014.1 GCA_018894775.1 Nanobdellota archaeon | reverse complement strand
TTTTAAGTCTACCAAAGATATTAATGTATCAGATAAGATTGTAGGTCAGATTATTGGTCAGGATGAGGCTGTTAATATAATCAAAAAAGCGTCTAAACAGCGTCGTCATGTTCTTCTTATTGGTGATCCTGGTACTGGTAAATCTATGGTTGGTCAGGCTTTGGCTGAATTGCTTCCAAAGGAAAAATTAGTTGATATTCTTTCCTTACCAAATCCTACTGATGATAATGTTCCTTTGATTAAAAGTATACCTAAAGGGCAGGGTAAGGAGTTAGTTACTAAACTTAACATTCAGGCTATGAGTTCTTTTAAGAATCAGACTTGGATTATGTTTGGATTAATCATTTTTGTTTCATTACTGCCTTATTATCTTTGGAAGACAGAACAGATATCTGATGTTATTTATGCTGCAAGTATGATGACTGGTATGATGTTTATTATTGGTTTCATGCTTTTTATGGGTATTGGAAAAAGAGCATCTCTTTTTGGAGGTGCTGGAAAAAAGGTACAGATTCCAAAACTTTTGATAGATAATTCAGATAAGAAAAAATCACCTTTTATTGATGCAACCGGAGCGCATGATGGTGCTTTACTAGGAGATGTATTGCATGACCCTTTACAGTCTGGGGGATTAGGAACTCCAGCTTATCAGAGGTTGATTCCAGGTATGATCCATAGGGCTAATGGCGGAGTTCTTTTCATAGATGAGGTTTCAACATTAAATCCAAGATCACAACAGGAGATATTGACAGTTTTACAGGAGAAGAAGTATCCTATTACTGGCCAAAGTGAGAGGTCATCCGGTTCAATGGTTAGGAGTGAGCCAGTCCCAACTGATTTTGTTTTAGTGGCTGCTGGAAATGTTGAGACTATCAAACATCTACATCCTGCTTTGAGATCAAGGATTATTGGTTATGGTTATGAGGTTTATATGAATAATACAATGCCGGATATTAAAGAGAATTGGGATAAGATTGCTGTGTTTATTGCTCAGGAAGTTGTTAAAGATAAGAAGATCCCTCATTTCAGTAAGGCAGCTGTTGAGGTTATGATTAATGAATCCAGAAAGAGGGCTGCTATGCATGGTAAGTTAACTTTGAGAATGAGAGAGTTGGGTGGTTTAGTGAGAGCTGCTGGTGACCTTGCTAAAGAAGCAAATGCTAAAATTGTTGAGCCAAATCATATAAAGGAGGCTATGAAAATTGCTAGGTCTTTGGAAGAGCAGCTTGCAGATAAGTATATTGAGAATAAAAAAGAGTATGAGGTTATTATCACAAAAGGTAAGCGTGTTGGAAGGGTTAATGGTTTAGCAGTTATTGGATCAGGAAGTCAATTTTCAGGAATAATTCTTCCTATTGAATCTGAAGTTACTCTTGGTGGAAGGAAGACAGAGTTTATCGCAACAGGGAAACTTGGTGAGATTGCTAAGGAGGCTGTTAAGAATGTTTCCGCAATTATATTGAAATACTTTGGTGAGGATATTAAGCAGAAATATGATATTTTTATCCAATTCTTACAGACTTATGAGGGTGTTGAAGGGGATTCTGCTAGCATTGCTGTAGCAACTGCAATCATTTCTGCTTTGAAGGATGTTCCTGTGAGGCAGGATTTGGCAATGACAGGTTCTTTATCTGTGAGGGGAGATGTTTTGGCTGTTGGTGGGGTTACAGCAAAAGTTGAGGCTGCTATTGAGGCTGGAATTCCTAAAGTGTTGGTTCCTAAGGCTAACGAGAAAGATGTTATTCTTTCAGCTGAGGATAGAAAAAAGATTAAGGTAATTCCTGTTTCTACAATTCAGGAAGTTTTGAAAGAGGCTTTGGTTTGGAAAGGGAAAGAGAGTATTCTGAAAAAGATTCAGATTAAGGCTAAATGAGATTCTTGTAAGCACCATATGCTTTATTGGTGAGTGTCCATTGTTTTCGTCGGATGAATGTTGTTCCTTTCTTGGTTTTGTTCATTTGTTTTATGATTTTTTGTTTCTCTAATTCTTTTAGAAGTCTTAGAACAAACTCATCATTCCGGGCTATTTCATCACCTATCTGTTTTGTGAACATCCCTCGCATTCCTGCATCGAATAGAACTGAGAGTATATTCTCTTTTATCTTTTCCACCTTTTTTTCTGATATCTTAGACATAGTTATGTAAATATTGGCTGTTTTTTATAAATATTTCCCTTATCCCGTTAAAAGGAGAAATAGATATTTTTAGATAAAATTTAGGTTTAAGAACAAAAGTTAAAAAGAATGAGTATCACATAATGTTAGGATGTTCAAAGAAGAAGTTATCAAGTTGGTAAAAAAAGTAACAGGTTTGGATGAATTTAATATTGAAGTACCTCCTGATTCTAAGATGGGTGATTTTGCTTTTCCCTGTTTTATTCTTTCAAAAAAATTTAAGAAGAATCCTGTTGAGATAGCAAAGGATTTGTCGACGAAGATTAAGCCTAATAAGTTCATAAAAGAGGTTAAGGCTGTTGGCCCATATCTTAATTTTTTCGTCGATAAATCAAGGCTTACTGAAACAACTCTTAAGAAGATTTTGAAGGAGAAAGAGAAATTTGGAACCTCTAATTTGGGTAAAAAGAAGAAGGTTCTCGTCGAGCATACTAGCACAAATCCGAATGCAGAGCCTCATGTGGGCAGAGTTAGAAATGCTATGATAGGAGATTCCATTGTTAGGATACTTAAGTTTCAGGGTTATAATGTTAAGACACACTTTTTCGTTAACGACGTCGGTAAACAGATAGCAATGCTTGTTCTGGCAGCTAAAGGAAAGAAGATATCATTCAAGGCGTTATTGAAGCTTTATGTTGATTTTAATAAAAAGCTGGTCAAGCAGCCTGAATTAGAAAAAGATGTTTTTAATCTGTTATATCAGCTTGAGAAAGGAGATTCTAAGGTAAGGAAAGATTTTGAAAGGATTGTCAAGATTTGTATTGAAGGCCAAAAGAAGGTTCTAGAAGAGATTGGTATAAAATTTGATTCTTTTGATTATGAATCAAAGTATCTTTGGAATAAGAAAACAAAGGATATTCTCGACGCTATTCTCAAAAAAGAGGATTGCTTTAAGGATTCTAATGGTCAGATAGTTGTGAATCAAGAGCAGTTTAAGCCTGAGATGAAAAGCCCTTATCTCGTTCTTACCCGGTCTGATGGGACATCCCTTTATCCATTGAGAGATCTTGCTTATAGTATTGAGAAGATGAAGAAAGCTTCAAAGAATATTGTTATTCTCGGGGAGGATCAGAAGCTTTACTTCAGACAGCTTGCATCTGCGATGCATTTGTTAGGTTATGATTTTCCAGATGTTGTCCATTATTCTTTTGTCTTGCTTAAGTCAGGGAAGATGTCTACGAGAAAAGGTAATCTTGTTCTTCTGTCAGATTTTATGAAAGAGGCTTTGGCAAAGGCTGAGAATGAAGTCAGGAAGAGAAAAGAGATTAAAAAGGTTAAACAGACTGCGAAGGTAATTGGTTATGGTGCTTTGAAGTATAGTATATTGAGAGTATCTCCTGAGAAGAATGTTACCTTTGATTGGAATACTGCCTTATCTTTTGATGGTGAGACAGCGCCTTATATCCAGTATGCTCATGCGCGTTCAGCGTCGATTTTGAGGAAGTCTAAGCTTGATTTGAGCAAGGCAGATTACTCTTTGTTGAAGGAGCCTGAGGAACTGAAATTGATTAAGGAGTTGACAAACTTTCCCAAGGTAGTTTCAGATGCTGAGAAGAATTTAAGGCCGCATCTTATAGCTGTTTATATTTATTCTTTGGCTAAAACTTTCAGTGAGTTTTATCATCATTGCCAGTGTATCATGGATGATAAAGAAATTAGCAAGGCAAGATTATCATTGGTTTTATCGACGAAATATGTTCTGAAAACAGGTTTAAGTCTGTTAGGTATTGATTCTCCTGAGCGTATGTAAATACCATAATATTTATAAAATAAGATTCTATTTAGTTTAAGACAAGGTGGTGGTTTAACATGGCAATTGTAGGATTTAATTTTGATAAAATTCTCGTAGAGAAAACAGGTCCCATAAATAAAGGGGTCCAGGTTAAAAATAATATGTCTATAAAAAATGTTGAGGAGCAAGAGCTTATTATGGGGGAGAAGAAGGAGTATGTTCTGAAGTTTTCATTCGAATTCTCTTCAGTATACAGCCCTAAGATTGGTAAGGTTGCTATCGATGGGCATATATTATTTCTGCAGGATAAGGCAGGAGTTAAGAAGATCATGGATGGTTGGAAGAAGAAAAAGAACGTCCCTAATGACATTGCTACAGTGATATTGAATGCGGTTTTAATGAAATGTAATGTCAAGGCTTTGGTACTTTCGCAAGATGTAAATCTTCCGCCGCATATAAGATTACCGACGATAAGTCCTAAAAATAAAGCTAATGACTACATTGGTTAATTTTCTTTTTTATTCATTCATTAAATATTCATTATGCACTTCTTAAACATATAAATTTTTAAATACGGTTATTCAGATATTCATTAAGTGGTTAACATGGGGGTTGTAGATCAATATTTTAAGGATAACATTAAGCTAGCTTTCTCTAGAGTTAAAGAACATATACTTCATATTGAGGGGCAATTAAAGTCTAACAAGGAAGAGGTAGAGGCCTATAAAGAGGAGATTAGGCTTTTGAGGAAGGAATTGAAATCCTTGAGGGAATCCATAGGAAATAAAGGGCGTTCTTTTGAAGAGACCCAAAACCCTCCAGAACCCCAAAATCAAGCAGTAGAGCAGGTTTCCAGTGGAAATGAAGGGGTTTATTCATTCATTCATTCACTCAATAAACATTCATTCAACAGTTATTCAGACACTAAACAGACATTAAACACTCACTTTCAGAAATTCGATGACTTTAAACAGGACTTTGATAAAATTTTTAGCAACGTATCAAAACAGGAATTCCTCACTTTTTTAACGATCTACCAGCTCGAGGAGGAAATGACTCATGTAGGCTATATTGCCGTCGCTAATAAGCTTAATCTTACAGAGGGTTGTATAAGGACATATGTATCCTCACTTTTGAAAAAAGGCCTACCTTTAATGAAGAAAAAGTACAATAATAAGCAGGTTTTCCTCTATATCTCACCAGAGTTTAGGTCTCTAAATTTGAAGCAGAAGCTTATAGACACCTTCTACCATTTTGATCCTAATCAAAAAACACTAGTTTAACTCTCACTTTTACCTTTTTGACCCTTTTTAGGGTTAGATTATGCTACTAAATAAGCCTTTTTACCTATAGAACTAATAATTAACGCTCACTTTTGACTTTCTTGGCTATTTTCTTCTTATTCTTTCCTATTCCTCGTAGGATCTCACTCTTCTTTTTCTCACTAATGAAGAATCTCTTTTTGCCATCATTCTCAATATGTTCTTCTATCAGACTCTCACTCTTTGTCTTTAAGCTGTTTATCTGCCCCCTTAATGTTGATTTGTCTTTGCCAAGTGCTACACTTAAATCTTCATAACTCAATTTTAGATCTGTATTTAGCAGTGCCCATACTACTGCTCGTTCCATCATCGTTAAATTTCTTAGTACTTCTAGAGTCTCTACCTGTTTGGACGGCTGTTTGGACACCGTTGGACGGCTGTTTGGACGGCTGTCCGTTTGTGCCTGTTTGGACAACCCCCCTGTTTGGACAGCTGTTTGGACACGTGTCCAAACGTCCTGCATGCCTTCAATGGCCTCTTCAATACGTTCGACCCTATAGTTAATAACATCAAACTTCTGGTTGTGATCACTATGCTTTTCTCTGAAATGACTTAACCATTTAGATACGTCTGACATGTCATTTTTGATGTTTTTGAATGAGCTATCTAAAGAATTATGTAGGTTAACGAAACGTTCTTCTATCACTTCTTTTTTCTTTCCGAATAACCATCCTAACATGTTAATATCTAATATGCTGTAACTGTTTAATAAATCTTTTGTTAGTATAGGTTCAAAGGTTCAAATCTTTCTTTTAGGAACTCATGATATGAGTCTCTTCCAAAGAAGTAGTTTAGTGAATGGTATACTTCAAATGGTCCTACTTTCGTTGCCCCTTCTGGAAAGATAAGATGTGTTTCTTTAGCAGATCTGTAAGCTTTTATTATCTCTGCTACTCCTCCAAAAGATAGTACTAACTCTGGGAAGTATAGAACATCAACATCTACATTATTCACATAGAAGTCTAGATCTCTGTGTACTGTTAGCCTTTTGATTATGTCTATTTCTGTATTCTTTTTGTGCTCTAATTGTTTTTGAACGAGTTGTTCTAATTTGTTTAGTCTCTTGTTATTTCCTAGTTTATTGTCAATTATTTCCTTCATTTGTTGTTCTATTTCTGAATAACTGTAGTCTCCACCTTCTCCAGGCTTCATGATTTCAATTGTTCTAGGGTCTATTACTGTTCCGTATTTCATCATTTCTAGGTTGTTTTCTGTTATCTTTGCATAGCTTTCCTTGACGTTTTCTAAGAATGTCATAGGGAAATTAGAATATATTATTGGTGCTTTTGGAAAGTTTATTACCTTGTATAGGCTTTCAGGATCTTGGTTTCTTCCGAATACTACGTGTCTTTTTCCAAATCTTTTTGCCCATTTTTCTGTTTCTCTTACTTCTCGGTCTTGCCATAATGCTATTGAAGGCAGGTCTAGTTTTTGTAGTTTCCATTGTGGGTCTTTATGTTGTCTTTCCTGGATCCTTTTTTCATGCTCCATTATTGTTACGAATAGGTCTGGTTCTAATATTTCTAGGAACTGTTCATTGTATGAATCTTTCCAATGGTTTTGCCATATGAATGTTGTGTGAGTACTGATTATATTGTGTGTTTCTTCCTTTCCTGCTATTTTATCTTCTAGGAGTTTTATCTTGAGTGTTTTGATTGCTTCTCCTGCTGCTGCTGAGAGCTGATCATCATCTTTGTTTAGTATGTGTTTATTGACTGTCGTGTTAGGTCCTAAACAGTCTTTCATTATATCTCCGATAGAATATAGTTCTATATCTACACCTGTTCCTTTTCCTTCTTCATGTAATTGGTTTGAAAATTCTTGAGTTTCTTTAAAATAATCCATTTTATCACATTTTGAGATTCCTGTGCATACTACATTCATTTTTTAGCACCCCCATGCGGTAGTAAAAGTGATAATTTCTTTATTTATAAATGTTATGATTTTTACACAGAATGTGTTATCCTGAAACTATTTCCTAAGGATGTTTTATTTCGTTTCATGTTTATTAATCCTCCGCTTTCATCTTTCTGATGAAAGCCTGTTGTGGAGTCT
>JAHIPG010000146.1 GCA_018894775.1 Nanobdellota archaeon | reverse complement strand
TATCTAATGTCATTGTCTCCAGTTTTCTTTCAAGCCACTCTATCTCCACTGGATCAAAGTCCTCCATGCCAAACTGCTCATTTCCCTCCGTTCCTTCATGGTATCTTCTTAATATCCTGATTTCATCCTCATTTAACCCTGTATGAACCTTTTTTAAAACTTTTTCAAGCCTGTTTTTTAATGATTTTGTGATTGCGCAGATACTGGATGCCATTCTTTTCTGGAGTATTATCATTGCAAAACCATATGCTCTGTTTCCCTGTTTTTGAGCCAGGTTGTACTCATGTTTTACGTACTCTGTAACTGCTTCATAGAGTTCCTGCTCTTTCTTGGAATATTCAATAGGAACACTTTTTACGATTCTGTCCTTAAAAACAGGTTTTCCTTCTGAGTCTTTTATCCCTTTTTTACCTCGTCTTATCATAACTCTCTGTAGCTTGTCAGGACTGATGCTTTCAGGGTCTTTAAAAATATATGGGTCTATTAGACGGATGATGGAATAAAATGCGAAACTGTCCCCATTATGTGGTGTGGCAGTAAGGAGAAGTAAGTTATCTGCCTGGTCTTTGATACTCTCACCAAGTTTATACCTCAGTGTTTTCCCACTGCCTTTTGGGTTTGATAGTTTGTGTGCCTCATCAAAAACAATCAAATTCCAGGTAGCCCTTCGAAGCTCGGCTTTCACGTTTTCTTGTTTCGCATAATCCAAACTTGTGATAATCTTGTTATAATGCTCCCAGACATTCGCATCCTTTGGTAATGAATCTTTTAAAGAGTTAACAAATGCAGAGTTATATATCACAAAGTTTTCATCAAATCTTTCATACATCTCATCTTTCCATTGAAGCTGAAGGGATGCTGGAACAGTAATAAGAATCCTGTTGCCCCTTCCTCTTGCAATTAGTTCTTTCATAATCATGCCGCCCTCAATTGTTTTTCCAAGACCAACATCATCAGCGATTAGAAAACGCTGTTTAAAAGCACTCAGTACCTTATAGACTGCTTCAACCTGATACGGTTCCAAAAATGTTCTGGTACTTGAGAGAGAAAGGAGATGATCATATTCATAGGCGAGGCTTAGTCTTGTAGCCTCTGTTAGCAAGTCAAACCGATGCGCTTCATCAAACTGAAGGTTTTTAATCATCTCAATGGGTGAATTGATTTTTTCAATTTCTGTTGGTGGTGAGAAAATACTTCTTAACCCATCAGAAAAATAGATACGATATTGTGTAGATTCCCCAAACTGCTCTATCTTTGTTACCTCACCAACCTGATTGCCTACACGGACTTTATCACCGACGTTAATAGTCATCTTATTCCTCTATATTCTCATTTTGTTTCAAAAGTTTTAGTACATCTCTAATCATAAGATATGTGTAAATTACGCAGTTATTAGCGTCTTCTTTCATGACTTCAAATCCATAGGGATGAGTGTTTTTTTGAAGGTAATTTGAAAGAGCATTGAAGTAATTGATTTGTGTTTCTAATAAGTTCTTCGTTGTTTTGCTTTTAATCCCTTTTGCTTCTAAGGTATATCTTAGCTTGTTCTTTGTTTCGTTTCTATTGGGTTTCTTCTTTCCTTTTGGCAGATATCCTTCTTTAAAAATTGTATCAGTAAAATCTTTTAGAATCTCTCTACAATCATATGCAATACGGGCATTTCTATGTGAATGAGCCCCGGATAACAGTTCCTCATAACAAAGTCGGAGTTTTTCAAGAGCATCTGGGCATATTACCGCTAATTCTGTATCTACAAACTCTTTTGTTTCTGTAAATATGTGATGTAACGCATATTCACTTATTTTTTCTACCTCTTCAAGCGGGTACCCAATTTCCTCTAATATATCAATACCATAACTATTAATTTTTGCAAAAAAACCACCGTCTAAAAACCACTCAACATCTATGAGTCCTTTTTCTTCTATATATTTGATATTTCTATCTAACTCATTTGCTGAGAGTTTCAAGTCTGATAAAAGTTTTTCCCTCATAACTATGCCATGGGGTTCTTTATCATATGTTTCTTTAAGAGTCTCTAGGATTTTTTCTCGAATTTCTTTATCGTTCATATTATCCTCCTAATTTTCATTTTAAGATGTGGATGTTTCTTTTTTACTTACGTTTCCTTCAACTATTTTTATTTCTTCATTTGTAAGCCCATACAATTTATACACAATTTGATCAATAATTTTATCAGTCGCCTCGATCCTGCCCATGAGAGGCCTCAATTTATCTATTGAAGCATTGTACCACTCAAGGAGATGCTTATAGCTGGTGGGACTCTTGGGGTCGTATCCTGCCCTGAGCTTCTTCTTGTTCTTTACCAGTACCTCAATAAGTTTCTGGAACTCATTTTTGCAATATTCCTGAATTGCGGTCTTGTTGGATAGTTCCTCAATCGATGCGCCGATCTCGCCTTTCAGGAAATCCAGAAAGCTCTTAATCTCGGCATTTTTCTCTTTGTTCATCTCAATCATTTGCTCTGCAAGAAATGCAAGGAAATTGTGAACAACATCTGATTTCTCTTTTTCAGTGAGGAAGTTACCCAGTTTATCTTTTGGCAGACATTTTTCCACCATTTTTAAAATCTCATCAACATTTTCATTTTGATATTTTTGTTTTAGCTCTACAGCCAATTTCTCCCGTTCTTCTTTTGGTGTGGTGAAGGAGATGCGGCGGATTGGGAGATTTTTTATATCATCTGGGTAAACGTTTAATTCATAGCCATATAATTTTTGATAGATTATATTTAGTAAAGCGGAATTGAACAAAGATAATATATATTTTAAATTATATTTTTTTGAAATTTCAATTTCATTTTCTTTAATTGAATGGCCATGAGATCCAGTAATTTTAGCATTTATGAGTAAATATTTTAATATACAATTATATAAAGACTCGTTATTGTAAAAATTCATATTATCATATGCAACGATTAAGCCTTTTTTACCCGTTACCTTGTAAACCAGAAGTTTTTCATTCTCGAATAATTCGGGAAATGCTGGACGATACTGGACAGACGGTTTATATTCTAAGAAAAGATTTCTATGAACTAAGGAAAATCTCTCAATATCTTCGCCTTCGATATAAGGTTTAAAATTTTCATTAATTTTTACTTTTCCTATATATTCTTCTTTCTTTTTATTTTCAATTTCACTATGTATCACTGCTCCACGCGCAACATAACAAATATCAACTGATTTAATTGAGATTTTATTAATCTTTTCAAAAAGGTTTAGAAGATCAGGCGATAGTTCAATCCTAAACATATTTTTGGGTAAACTGAGATATACTTTTTGTGAGACTGAAGAAAAGGGCATAATTAAGTTATTTGGGCTATCAGTAGTCTTATAAATAGTAATTATGTTGTCTAAGCATAGCCCTTCGTTTACATCTTTTTCTAAAACAAGTATGCAATTTCTAACTATCGCATCTTTAAAAACTTTTGTCTCTGATAAATCAATAATTTGATATATCTTAGATTTTTTAAGAAGAACTTCCCGTAATTTTTCTGAATAATTTTGATTCAAAACAGGATAAGGCAAAATAAAAGAATTGAAACCATTGTTACGAATTAAAGTTAAACCGACTTCGCAAAATAAATTGTATATATCAAATCTCTTTATCGCAGTTTCATACCTATTCATGAAAAATTCCCTATCCTCATTTAGGAATCCTACGCTTGATACATACGGCGGATTCCCCACCACTGCATCAAAGCCAGGATTTTCTTTTATTTTTCCTTCTTCAAAAAAGATTTCTGGAAATTCAAGTTCCCAGTGGAAAAAATGTTTGTTTTCTGCAATTTCTCTACCTTTTTTTGCAAACCATTTTTCTCTTCTTTCTTTCCACTGGCTCTCAGAACTATGATAAGCATCCCCTGAGTAATTTCCATAAACCCCTTCAGCAACTTCGTTTCCGAAATATATTGAAGTTCTGACATCTGCAAGGGTTTTTATCATATCATATTCCCTCACATTCTTGAGTTGAGTAAATATTTCTTCTTTCTTTTTGATATCTCCTAGTGTATCATCGCTTATTGCAGTCAACTGCTCGATAGTTTCCACAAGTTTTTTGATAAAACCCTCAGGAACATCAAGCCTTCTTTGCGTTTCATCTCTTTTCTTTGAAGGATGCCAAGGCAAATCAATCAAGTGTGCGCCTATCAAACTGTTTCCGCATTTCAATCTATGATCCAAGAACGACAGGGGCTTGTCCTTTGATATAGTCTTCAACCACAGCGATACCTTTGCAAGTTCAACAGCCATCAGGTTCAAGTCAACACCATATATGCAATTGCTAACTATTTCCCTTCTCAACCAGTCATCTGAGTAGTCTCCCTCTTTGAGCAATCCTCTTTTAATATCACTGTTGATTGCATCGCCAAGTCGCTGTCCGAGAAAATCGACAGCCTCGACAAGGAAATGACCGCTGCCCATTGCCGGGTCCAGCACCTTTATTGATAAAATCGCATCCGAGCATTTATTGTTATTTTCAATTGCTTTATCTATTTTCTCTTTTACAATAGGTGTAAGCGTGTTTTCCACGATGTATTTTACAATATATTCTGGTGTGTAATATGAGCCTGTTGCCTTTCTCCCACCTTTGTCAGTAGCAAGATATATCTCATTCGCATCAACCCTCTCAATAGATTTTTTTCCTTTGAATTCTGACTCTGGTACCCATTTCTCTTTTCCTTTTTCCTTAACGGCAACCATCGGCTCAGTCGCCAGTTTCAGTTTATATTCAAGCAGTCCCTCATATATCGAGCCGAGATGCCTAATATCCAATGAGGAATAATCAATAAAACCTTTTTCCTCTGGTTTTTTTCCTTCAGTACTAGCCAGCAGGTCAATTGCTCTCGCAAGATAATGATCCCCTATCTTCTTCTCGGAAAGGAACTTGTTTTTTTCTGCATCAAACAATCCGCCATTATAACTTGGTATATACAGTTTTTCCTTTGGTATGCCAGACACCTCAGTCCCATTGTCAATAAAATTAAACAGGGTTTGCAGTTGATTATAGTAACTGTCTAAATATGCGGGTATGTCTTCTCCACTTTTAATCTTGTTTTTTATCTTTTTCTTGAGAGAATCAAGTGAGTAATGTTCAGCGTAGTTTTTGGATGCAGAGGTTTTCTGGGATATATCTAAAAGCCCTTTTGCCTCTGCAAAAAATATGAACAAAAGCCTATACAAAAACTTCATGGTGTTCTCTTGTATAACCTTTAAATCCTCTTCTGTTTTAGTTAGATTACTTTCTGCCCAGTTAATGAAACCTTCTGCAAGAGTTTTCATTGCCTTGTAAACATTCCCCTCAAGGTTTTCACTAATGTCCTTGGCGTAATCAACACTTCCCTGATAAACCCTGTCTAAGAAACAGAGTTTGTCATCAACATCAAAGGCTTCTTTCCTAAAAAAAAGGAAGAAATACTTAAATGCCTTAACATCATCTTTTTCAATTATCTCTGCTAAATCGACTTGATAGTAATAGTTTCGATGGCTATTTTCTCGGTAATACAATCTCCAAAACCTGCCATTTGTCAGTATTCCCCATTTCTTCTCGCTCCACCGTAGGTATTCGTCAATTTGGCTATTTGGGGGTCTTTTATCCTGTTCGGGGTTTTTAGGGTCTCTTTCGTCTAATTTAATTTCCCATGCCTTTGCCTCACAGATGCCAATGGCTTTTTTATAAAAATCTTCCGTACCCTGATACTTTACAGCCTCATCTGCGGATTTCTCATCAGGAAATAAGCCATAATCTGGATATTTTGATGCCCCTTCCGTTTTCCCTTCAACCTTATAGTAATGCCCAAGATATTCTTTCAAAACAGGGTTTAAAAAATCCTCTCTCAACTGTGATTCATTAGCATTTGGAAAAAGCATTTTCTTATCTCGATATAATGCTTTAATTTTAGAAAATATCTCTTCAATATTGTTTGGCTCTTTCCATTCATCCAGCATCAGCAACTGATTTTCAAGATAGTGGTTGGAAAATAAGCCTTTGTTTTCAATGCACCACAGAGTTGTTTCAACCATACTATGCCACCATAAGTTCCTAATCCTTAATAGTTGTCTAACATAAAATGTCTTTTCCTCTTCCTAACCATCTGCCCCTCCGTTACGCTGGGCGAAAAAATTTACTCAACGGACATTTGGAGCGGTTTTTTGTTGTTTTTAGAAACTATTATATGGACATAAAATATTCATTTAGGTATGGAGTCAAGCGAAAAATCAAATTTGATATTTAAAATTAAGGAAACATTAAATAAGGAAGCTGAAAAAAGAGAACAAAAAATCAGCTGGTCTGGCAGATATGATACTCCACATTTTTTTATAGAACCCCTGAAAACAATGGGACAAATAAAAACTACAAACGCACCTTTTCCTTGGATTGGCTTAACAAATGAACAATATAAAAATAGGAGAGAAAACAACCTGTATTTTCTAATAATAATAGATACAATGTGGAATCAACGTGTTGTAATCCCACTACAGATTGTTACGATGAATGTGATTACAAAGGTTGGATATGGATATTCTTTTGGTATTAAGAGAGAGAATCGGCGTTACCGTATTCATAGAACAAGTGTTTATCTAGATAATTATATTGAGAATTTTGATCTACTGTTTAAACCAAATTAAAATCTGTGCATTGCAGTCTTTTCGCAGTTTCCTATGTTTCCAGTTCCTGAAACGCTACTCTGTCCTCCATTTACGCTTGGGTGCAAAAAAATGTTTTTCTGGTTGTTTAAAATCTTTCCATCCCCCCACAGAAAGCTTAAAGAGTTGAATAGAGGGTGAAGGCACGAACCTTTTATGCTGTGTTATCTGAAGTTGGTCATTTTTAGTCATCGATAATTTGGCAGACATCTTTTTCCCTCCTCCGTGACTTCCCATATTCCTTTCGGAGAATCTGAGCGTAATAAATTATCCTGAACCATTACAAGCCTCTCCCATTGAGCGGTGTTTTGCCACCGTATCATAATTCCCGACGGCAGCTTTTCATAGTCAACTGGCTTAAGACTTTTTTTCATTTTGATCTCTACTTTTTTCAAAATCTCATCTACTTTTCCTTTTCCTCCGAGTTCTATAAGAGCCTCTAATATAGGAATACGGAATTCTGGACGAGGAGTTCGCTCTCCTTTAGTCATTCTGGGATGCTTATCCATCTCACGTATGGGGGAGCTATTGGAGGTTGAGGCTTTACTGGGGGGTGGCTCGGAAATAAATAATTGATCCCTATATTCTGATAAAAATTGTTTGACCACTTCACTGTCGGGTTTATATCCACAAAGTTTCTCAATGGTTTCAGTTATCAAATTAATCATTAACTCATTGCCTTCAAATATTATTTTGTTCCAGGCTTCAGGTAACACATTTTTTATTATAGTTTGCTTCTTCCGGCTTTTATGAATTTCCTCAGCATTTTGAATTGCTTTTCCAGTGACGATGTTATCCTTGCATAAGAAATCAATAAATTTTGAAGACGCTTCGTCAGGTTCTTGTTGTAGAATATCAATAGTATAAAACCTTCTTTGCTCCCAATTTCCTTCGTACAAAGGCAGGTAAAACCACCAAGTTACACCATTAGTTAATACCGCAAGTTTCACTCCTTCTTTAAAAGAATAGCCAAGTAGTTGTTCTTGATGCTTCTCTAAATCTTCCCTAATTCTCTTAACTTCCAAAAAAACCTTATTAACACCTGCAGTTCTTAATGAATAATCAACTGACTTTCCACCGACTGAATATTCCGGTTTCACTTCTTCAATATTAAATGTATCCCACCCAAGTATAGATAATAGTTTTAATATAACTGCTTGTTTTGTTGCAGCCTCATCAAAGGATATTATTCTCTTGTCTGTTCTAAGGTCTCCAATGAATGTGGTTAGTTTTTCTTTCATATCCTCATCTCATAACATATATTATTTCTACCTAAATAACCTTTTTCGCTTGAGGTGACCAATTGCAGATAACATAATATGTCCGCACTCCAGTTCGTATATCCTTCCATTTTCAGCATTATATCCTAACCCCATTTTTCTCATTTCCTACATGAGCGTTGTGTATATTAAAAATATTGCTTGATGTTTATGCAAGGAGTTTTTCTCTCCTCTTTCCCATGCTCTTTTCATCGGGTCTAAAGGGTTAAGGAAAGAGTTCTAAGATGATGTTATATGAAGAGGTAGTTCCTTCAATCTTACAACGTTGAAGTATTATTCTTTAGTTTGGAGATATAGTCGCACCATTCACAGTTTGATGAGAGGGATGGAGGTTCAGCGGATTCAAGCAAACCTATTACTTCTTTTCCTTATCGTACTGCTCCACAATGCTTCTCCACAATACCTCATCAGCATACTTTTTCTGCTCGATTA
>JAHIPG010000145.1 GCA_018894775.1 Nanobdellota archaeon | reverse complement strand
GGGCTTGTACCCGACATTATTGCAGCAAATATCATGCTAAATCCTAATTCCTTCCAAGTAAATATTCCATTAAAAAATAAGTGGGTAAAAATTGTTAATGCAAAGAGGTTGATGAACAAAAATACTGCAGAGAGCTTTATAGCGTAAGGAGAAATCTGGCTAATTTCTCTTGGTTTAAATTTTGAACTAGATTCAAAGATAATCATAACCAAAGCAAAAGTACCTAAACCGGTAAGAAAACTTGCATCAATCGTTAAAACATTAAGCTGGCCAAAAATAGCACCTGTTATCAATAATAAAAGTATATCAGGAAATTTAATCTTTTGAGCAATATAAGCGATAACAACACCTAATAGCAATAGCAAAGAAAGCCAAGAAAGTTCACTGAGATAAACAATTTCACCTACCATTATAAATATCCTCTTTTTGTTAAAAGTTTATGGTATTAGCAGATATAAAAAGATTTCTGTCAAAACAAAACCTTTATAATTTTTATAACCTCCAATTTTAACATGCAGGACGTACTTAAAGAAGTTTTGAAAAAAATTAAGCCTTCAAAAGAGGAAGAGAAAGAAGTTAAAAAAATAGTAAAAGACATTCTTAACAAAATAAAAATAAAAGATGCTAAGCCTGTACTGGGTGGCTCAGGAGCTAAGGGAACGTGGCTGAAAGGCATACATGACATTGACATCTATGTTAAATTCAATCCAAAAAAATACAAGAACGGAGAAATCTCTAAGATAGTCAAAAAAGAACTAAAAAAACATTTTAGCAGGGTAGAGATCCTACACGGTTCAAGAGACTACTACAGGGTCTACAAAGATGATTATACTATAGAATTCATACCTATAATGGATATCAAGAAAGTGGAAGAAGCACAAAACATAACAGATGTAAGCCCTTTCCATGCAAAATGGGTAAAAAAATACAAAAAAGGTGATGAAATCAGGTTAGCAAAAGCATTCTGCAGGGCACAAAATTGTTATGGGGCAGAATCATACATACAAGGATTCTCAGGTTATGTTCTGGAAATATTGACCATTCATTTTGGCAATTTTGAGAAACTGTTGAAAAAGATGGCTAAATTTGAAAGAAAAGAACATATCGATCCTGAAAAGCACGGAGTAAAATTAGACAAAGCAAAAACATACTCACCTTTGATCCTGATAGATCCTGTACAGCCAGATAGGAATGCTGCTGCTGCATTAGGAAGAAAGAAATACAATAGGATGATACAGGCAGCACAAAAATTCTTACATCATCCAACAGATAATCTCTTCGAGAAAAAAGAATTAACCATAGAACAGCTTAAACAAAGAGCAGAAGGAAAAAAACTAATAATATTGCAGGTAAAACCTCTAAAAGGAAAACATGATGTTGTCGGTGCTAAACTCGTAAAAGCGTTGGAGTATATAAGAAAACAGCTAATGGATAAAGATTTCAAGATATACGACTACAACTGGAAATGGGACAAAAAATCATTATTCTGGTTCATACTTGACGAAGAAAAATTATCAGAATTTAAGGAACATGAAGGACCAAGACTAAAACAAGAGAAGCATGCTAAAAATTTTAAAAAGAAAAATAAGAAATATAAACTATACAAAAAGAGAGGAAGAATTTTTGCAAAAGTACGAAGGAAATACAGGATACCAGGACCATTAATTAAAAAACTAATCCTAGATGAGAATGTAAAAAATAAGGTTAAGGAGATAAAGGTTTTGAAATAAAAGGCCTAAGGTCTATAACCTTATCACAGAATTGGGCAAGTTCCATAATTAGCCTGCTATCAGAATTCTCATGCACAGCAAGCATAACTCCACTAAGATCATGCAGCCTTACTTTACTGGTTAAGAAATGAGCAAATTTTATCACACTTTCTACTGAATTATAAACTGTTAAAGTATCCAAAGAATCCAAGAATACAAACTTATTTTTTCCTTCTTTGAAGGTAGGATCTAAAGCTACAGCAATCTCTGTAAGGTTATTAGGTGAGCCAACAAAATAGCAGTTTTTAGACTTTTTCTGTTCACTAATCTCTTTAGTTATACAATCAATGAAGAACAGATTCCTGATATCAATATTCTCTCTTTTTAATAGCTGAATCATGCTTTTGTAAGGCCTATTTATTGTAATATAGCTCCCTTTACGGTTATAATTATTAATAAGGATAGAAAGCAAATGAAGATTTGCCTCTTCAAAGTGTTTGAATGGCACTATAGCCATGACTACAAAATTCTCAGGCAAATTCTTCAATTCTTTTTCTAAAGTTTTTTTCATATTATGATTTGTAAGGTCTAACTATATAAATGTTACTATTTCTTAATAACAACAAAATAGCCAATTATAAGGACTAACAATGCTGTACCAATCAGTATAAGAATACCATTCCTTTTTTCTTCACTTACCTGCACTTTTTCTTTAATAGAGCCAACCACTTCCTTAACCTGCTCTACTTGAGGACTAACCTCAACAGTTTCTTCAACTATCTCTTCAATTTCCATGCAATCCGTGTCATTATCAGCACCACAAGTATCCGGACAACAGCTATCATTATTCACACAATTAACTACCAACGTATTAGAACAGGTTCTAGGAGGAGTAGTTGAGCATTCATCAACAGTACAAAGATTATCATCATCACAATCAAAATCTAAAATACAATCTTCTACTTGGCAGATATTATCAAAACATTTCATATTACCTTCACATCCACAGTCAGTACAACAACTTATACTCGTTTCTGTATTATTACACCAATCATCACCACATTCAAGAAGTACAGTAGCTTCTAAAATTGCTTCAATATCCTCTGAATCAACATAAGTAAAATTAAGAATCTCAATAAACATCTCATTAACATTACTTGTTCTGTTAGTTCCAGGCCTAACAATACCTTCAACACCATCAACACTAACCTTTAACTTACCAGTTCTTTCAGCGCTTAAGATTGTAAGTGTCTTGCCATGAACAGTAAAAGTATCATTAATATCAAGAGCTGTACTAGTTTCCGTTTTAGAAACATCTGCAAAGGCTAAAGGAATCAAAACTAAAAATAAAAGAAATATTATCTTTCTCATTTCTTCTTTTTCTTCTTTTCTTTAAGTATTTTTGCAATCTCTTCGGATTTTAAATTAAAACCAAATTCCTTTCCAAGACTTCTAATCTTGTAAGCTGCACCTGCAAAAGTTATGTAAGCTAAAGAGATGAAAAGATACTGTGGAAGAATTACAGACTCTCCATACATAGCCTCAAGTGAAAGCATCTCAACAGCAATACCCCAAAAAGAGAAACATAAAATAAACACTACTGTAGCCAAAAAATGTGTTGTAAGCGCTTTAAGGGAAGAACCCTTTGAAAGACTTCTTCTTGCTCTTAAAACCCAAATCAATGCTGTAACCCCAAAACTCAACGAAAGAGCACTAACAACAAGCTTAACCTCCACAAGAAGCTTAATAACTGCAATAATACCAATAACAATCGCGATAACACCACCTATTAATTGACCTATCATTTTTTACCTCCAAAATCAAGTATAACATCACAAAACTGTGACAGTTCATCAATCAATTCCTTATCTGCCTGCCTCTCTAAGGAAATTATTATTCCCTTAACCTTCCAGACCCTCATCTTGCTAGCTAAGAAATGAACAAAACGGGCTACGGTCCCAATATTATTATAAGTCAAAAGGGTAGACATAGAATCAAAAAACAGAAACTTTTCCTTGCCAGGCAAAGCCCTGACAGCCTGATCCATAGCAACAGAAATATCACTTAAATTTTCAGGATTGCCAATGAACAAACAATTTTTGGTTTTAGAAACGTTCCCACCAGAAGTTTTCGTAACAGCATCAATAAAAATAATAATCCTAGTATCAACACCAGCCTTTTCAAAAACAGACTTCATAGTCTCAAAAGGCTTGTTAAGAGTCACATAAACACCAGGAGTATTCTTATCCTTAGTGAGGTGCTTTACCAACTCAATATTAGTCTTCTGATACTCTTTAGCAGGAACAGTAGCAAGAACAATAAACTCTTTAAGATCTTTCACCTCTTTATCAAAATCGTCAATTTTACTCATATATCTTTTTGAAGGTTTAAAATATTTAATACTTTGGGTAAACTTTTTATACTATAATCACCCCTAAAAATCTTAAACGAGGTGATAATTAATGGATAAAATCAAAATAGGCATTCCAGGTTTAGACGAAATCTTAAAAGGAGGCGTAAGGTCAGACGCTTCAATACTATTCACAGGACCTCCAGGATCAGGAAAAAGCATAGCAGCATTCCAGTTTGTTTACTACGGGGCAAAGCAAGGTATGCCCGGATTATATATTACTTCAGAAGAGAATGCTTTTTCCTTAAGGGCACATATGGCTGAATTAGGATTCCCATTAGATAGTTTAGAAACAAAAGGATTGGTAACAATAGCAGAACAATCAGTAACTTCTGGAAAAATGATATCAATAGAAGCACCAATAAAACTCATCAAGAGCAAAAAAATCAAAAGGGTCGTTATGGACTCATTAACATTATTTGAGTTCGTTTATGGAGACAGTGTTAACGAATTCAGAAAAGGGATAATAAGCTTCATAAAACAAATGAAAGAAGCAGGCGTAACTCTTGTGGTAACATCAGAAAGATACACAGCGGAAATGGACCAGTTCAAGTATAGATCAGAAGATTTCTTGTTTGATGGTCTGATAATATTATCAAAGATAAGAAAAGGGTCAAGCTTCGAAAGAATACTCAACGTTTCAAAATTAAGAGGACAAGACCACTTAATAGACATATTCCCATTCCAGATAGCTAAAGGCGGAATAAAAGTATTCCCAAAACAACTACCTTTCTCGCTAATAGAGCAGGATATCGTAAAAAGATCTAAAAAATGATTAAAAAAGTAGGTAGCAAAGCATCTCCTAAAAGAGTAACTAATGTATTATCGCCAAAAAAAGAAGCTGCTAAAGTACCTTCTAACAAACCACTTGGTAGAATATCTAGCGGAGTACCAGGATTTGATAGACTAATCCAAGGAGGATTCAAAGAAAAAAGCATAAATCTGCTAGTTGGAGGGCCAGGCAGTGGAAAAACAATATTCACAATAATGTTCCTGCTAAACGGGATAAAAAAGGGAGAACCAGGCGTATACGTAACATTTGAAGAAAAAAAAGAAAAATTGTATGAAGATATGAAAGGATTTGGCTGGGACATGGAAAAATATGAGAAAAGCGGCAAATTTGCATACTTAGAATATACCCCTGAGCAAGTAAAAAAAGTACTCATAGAAGGAGGGGGAACAATAGATACAATAGTCACAAAAATAAAAGCTAAAAGGATAGTAATAGACTCGGTGACATCCTTTGCATTACTCTACAAAGAAGAACTGGCAAAAAAAGAGGCAGCACTAGCACTTTTTGAACTTATAGACAGATGGGGCTGTACAGCACTGCTAACATCACAGGATGTATCACTGAGAGGAATGGAATTATCATCAGCATTAGACTTTGAAGTAGACAGTATAGTAATAATCTATCACAAAAAACAGAAAGGTGTAAGACAAAGAGGATTAGAGATATTGAAGATGAGAGGTACGAAGACACCTGACATGACATATGCTATAAAGATAGATCAGAAAGGCTTTAATGTTCTATCACAAAGATTGAATTTCTAAAAAAATTTTAAAAAAAAGAAAAAATAAACTAGGTTTATTCCATAGTTGTTGTTAACAATCCTGTTTTTGTGTGGGCTAATGCACCAGTTCCAGTTTCAGAGTAATCAAAATTTATTGTCGCTTTTACTTTGTCACCTGCAGTTCCAACACTTATACTACCTACACCTCCAGTACAGACTGTAAGTCCTCCGTCAGGTACTGCAGCAGGTGTACAACTTCCTACACCAGTGCCACCAGGAGCTAGACCAACTGTATCAAAATCTAAGTCTACACCTGTGAGTGCTTTACCCATACCATTTCGAACGTTAATTGTCCAAGTACCAGCTGCTAATACTTGAAAGTCTTCACATGCAAATCCGGGTCCAATCGTACAACTACTTGGTAAGAATCTTGCTGGACTTAACACACCAAAGTATGCTAAAGCTCCTATTGCAACTAATACTACTAGAATTGCCCAACCATAAGTCATTAAAAACTCCATGGCTGCCTGTCCTTTTCTCACTTTTTATCATCTCCTTTTAGGGTTTTATTTTAAAATCTATAACCTTTTTTAGGCTATTTACGTATATAAAGTTTATTATACCACTATTAAATGAATAACAAACTATAAAAGAAATTTAATCTATAAAATTAAAAGGAAATGTATAATAAAAGAGGTCAGATTAGTTTAGAATATGTTATGATAGTGGGAGCAGTATTGCTTGTTACAATACCTTTATTTTTCTATGCAATTTATGAAGCAAATAATAAAATAAGATTAAACCAGGCAGATGATGCTGTGAACACATTAGCAAATGCTGCTGACACAGTATATTCTTTAGGTCCTGGTTCAAAAAAGTATGTATGGGTATCAATCCCAAATGGGGTAGAATCACAGTTAGTTAGTGAAAATGAAATAATGCTTGTTTTAAGTATTTTTGGAGGAAATTCAGATATACATGCCTCTTCTAAAGCAGTTGTTGTAGGTTCAGTACCTACTGGGAAAGGGACTTATAGGATAGCTGTAGAAGCATTGGGAGCAGGCAGGGTAAGGATAGGAGAAGATTATTTAGATGTTACACCTCCAGTGATACTAAGAGTATACCCTGAAACAGGAGAAGGTCAAGTGATCTGTCCAGGATTTATAGTTTTGGGAGCAGATACAGACGAACCAGCCACATGTAACTACAACCTTGATACTGATTTAGATATCGATGATATGTCTTCAGAATTTGATGGAAGAGGATTAACACACACATCAACAATATATGTAGATCAGGATGAAACACGTGTATATTATGCTAGATGTGAAGATGCATTTGGAAATGAGATGATAGTTGGAAGTAAAATAGAATTTGATACAGGGGTACCTTGCGGGGCAGAAGGAACAGGCGGTCTTTCAGGATTGAATCTCAGCGATGATGTAGGCCCTCCAGAAGTACACTTAATAAGCCCACCAGATAATTATATGAAAAACTATTCATGGGTAGATTTTGAATATAATGTGACAGATACAAATAATTCTATAGAATTCTGCTTATTGGTTGCTGAAGGAATAAACTATGAGGGGAATGATATTACCTACTTTAGTTGGAACTCACAACCAGAACGAAATATTACACATAATATGACTGTGATTATGGAAAAGGGTAATTATACATGGTATGTCAATTGTACAGACAATAGCACAAATCATAATCAAGGTCAGTCAGAGGAAATCTGGGATATAGAAGTAACTAAAACATTTACTGAGTCTTTCTTAAATAGCTGTGCAGGAGAATGTGGTTATCTAGGATATTCAGATGGGTTCTGTAGAGAAAATCCAAATAAATGCGATGATATTGAAGGAGGTCTTTACTTAGAGTCTGGTGATGAATTATGTAAAGTTAATTTAGCAGGTGATCCTAGTAGAGATACTTGTTGTTGTATACCTTAAAAATGAAAAAAGCACAGGTTAGCTTAGAGATGTTATTCGCGATTGGGCTGATGATATTCATATTCTTATTGATATTCTATTTCACATTTGAAAGAAGAGCAGAACTAAGAACTACAGAAAAAATACTCGCGGATAAAGAAGAATGCAACAAGCTGACCGACATGATAACAATGGCTTATATAACACAAAGCAACCACACATTTGAATTAGAAAAACCTGCAGCAATAAGCACAACATCACAAACAATAACAGTAGGTGAAACTAACTATACCTGCACTTTTCCGATAAACAGGACACTAAATTCTGAAGGAAACTTTTTTGAATTATCATCAGGGAATGTTAATGTTAACTATAATAATGGATTAGTAGAGGTTGAAAATGCGTAAAGCGCAATTAGCTTCAGTAGATTTATTCATAGCGATAACTGTATTCTTAATATTAATAACAGCAACCATCTACACATGGAATTTATACAATATAAGATTTAATGAAAACTTGGAATATGAAAAAATGGAACTTGTAGCGTTCCAAATAACAGACTTATTAGTCAAAAATCCAGGACACCCTACTGGCTGGGAAGAAAATTCATTAAATGTAGGAGTAATAGGTTTAGCCCAGGATGATAGAATCTTATCACAAGACAAAATAACTGCCTTTGTCAACTTTGATTATAATACCACAAAAGAAAAGTTTAAGATAATGAGTTATGATTATAAGTTCAGAGTAAAAGACTTATCAGATAATGTATTACAAGAGTCCGGACTGGACTTTACAGGAGATACTTCAATAGTGCTAGAAAGATATGTATTATTAAACAATGAAAAAGCAATCATGGAATTCACACTCTGGGAATAAAAAAGGATTTGTGCTCTCCTTAGATGCTGGAATAGCAGTAATTATAACAATCATATTCATAGCAACGAGTGCATACTATGTTGGAAAAGCAAACGAAGACCCTTTAACAAGATTACAGATGATCAGATCAGGAAGTGATATTATAACCATACTGGACAAAGAAGATGTATTTGAGACTTCCACCCCAATAGAAATAGGAGATGAAATAAGCACAATATTACCACCGTTTTATGAGATGAGATTAAGGGTTAATGGAACATTCCCTCAAGAAACCTTAACAGTAGAAACGACAAATAAAACAATAGGGAAACAATTTGTAGTAAGCGGAGAAAGAGTTCTAGTCATGTATAACGAGACTGGAAATCACTACGCAACTGTAAGATACTGGATGTGGCAAAAATGAAAAAAGCAGTATTCCTCACATTAGGAATGTTATTCTTATCCGGATTAGTCTTTTCGCTAGCACTTTTAATATTCCATAACACACAAGGAACTGAAAATAGGTTTGCTGAAATAAGCTTATATGATAGGCTTTATGAGCTGGACAATTCTGTACAAAGAGGTTTTAGAGAGTTGTTTACAAGAAACTCAGGTATAACCTTCGCCAACCGTACACCATTTCCAGCCAACAATACAGGACGTTCTGCCTGATTAAGAAGCTCTATGGTCTCCTTTACCTGACGTCTAAGTGTTTCCTCGTCAAAATCAATTTGAAATTCAGAGTGGTCAAATCCTACCAATCCTTTCTCTTCAATACTGGCTGACTGCACATCCAGGGGAATATCAAGCCACACAGGACCCGGACGTCCAGTACGGGCAAGATACAGAGCTTTTTCCAGGTGGTAACGGATTCTATCCGGCTCCATCACGGTCACAGCATATTTCGTAATAGGTTTAACGATATCAACAATCGGGAGTTCCTGAAAACCCAGCTGCCGAATCCCCCGCCCAGTAGCAATATCGTCCCGTTTGACCTGTCCGGAAAGGAATAAACATGGGGTTGATTCAAGCCACGCTGCCGCTAATCCAGTGAGCGCATTCGTGCCTCCAGGACCAGCCGTAACCAGCGCCACGCCAAGATTGTTAGTGTATTGACCATAAGCATCCGCG
>JAHIPG010000144.1 GCA_018894775.1 Nanobdellota archaeon | reverse complement strand
TCACTTCCTATAACTTCATCAATTTCTATTTCATCAGTTTTGAAATGGCTATATGTGTCTGTTTCTTTACTAGCATCTAACATTTCTCCTTTATCATCATAAAAGTCAGGTATTTTTTCCATTCCAAATTCTTTCAATAATGAAATCAAGAAGCTGTAATAGTCACTAGTCTTAGCTAACTTATAGCTTATACTTCTTTCTTTATGGCTTATTGCTTGTATTTTTTGTTTTTTTATTTGAGTTTTATTTATCATTTTTACTTCATATTCTGTTTGCATTTTTCATTTTTTATAAGATCAAAACTCAAATTAATAACATTTTTGGTTTCTTTTGATAAATTATATTTTTCCATATCTTTAGCTGTTATCCAGGCAAAGTTATCATGCTCATCAGACATTTTTATTTTGCCACCTATCATTTTTACAATAAAGTTTAGCTGTATTGCGTGCACTAACAAATCTTCCTTTTCTCTTAGATAATCAAAGACATTAACAGGTTGTAGGATACTAACGTTTAGTCCTGTCTCTTCTTTAGTTTCCCTAATTAATGCATCTTCTACACTCTCTCCAAACTCTACGCCTCCGCCTGGAATCTCCCATAAGCCAGGGAATACATCTTCATCCTTACTCCTTTGAAGGATTAAAACTTTCCCTTTGTTTACTATAACTGAAGATATTATCATCCTTTGAATTTTTTTCTTCATTTTTTAATTCCCAAAAGATTCTAATGCAGGATTACTTAAAAAAGCTTCTTTCTTCAACTCATCAATTACATAAAAGACTTGTTTTGATTTAATGCTAAACTTGTCCTCTAATAGTTCGATAAAGTCTTCAACTTCCTTTATGTTCTGAAATACAGTTTCAATTGAAAAGTCATAACCGTTGTTTATCTTGAAAGCAGAGTTAACGCTTGGATGTTTCATCAAAAATTCTCTTACATCCTCCCTATGTTCTCTTTTAACTTTCAGGATGATATTCGCTCTTGTGTTATATCCTAACTTTCCGAAGTCAACTAAAGCTGTGTGCTTCTTTATCAAACCACCTTCATGTAGTTTTATCCTGTCAAATATGGTTGAGACAGGAATCCTTGTCTTCCTTGACATTTCTGTCAATTTCTCCCTAGCGTTCTGTCTAAGACTAGAGATTATTATCAAATCAGTTTTCTTTATCATTTTTTTCCTCCAAAGAAACCAACTTTGCGCCACAACGCGTCAGTTCCTTTTCTCTTTTCATAATTCTTAAGCATACTATAAGCTTCAAAATAGGAATGTTGGAAGTCTAAAGGCATAGCTTTAGATTTTTCCTTTCTTAGCTTCCAAAGATCTTTTTTTCCAGATTTTGTAAGCAAGAATTCTTCCATCCAAATAGCAAAACCTTCAAAGTAAGGTTTGACTGCTTCGAAATACTCCTGCGCTTTGGGAACAAATTTTATTTTTTGTTCATAATCCAATCTGTCATATATTCTTTCATTAGCAACAAGTTTCTGGCCATACATACTGAACTCGCAAAAAGTTCCATGTCCATGATATTCATGATATACTAGAGGTAAGATATCCTCCAAATTCCCTTTAGGAAGATGTGCTGTAAGATCTTTAGGTGTGTAGGCACTTTCGCCTTTAGTGTTTAAGCCGTTTTTATGTAAAAATGTTTGCAGGTTGTCATAGTAAATAATGTTGCTTCTGAATGGCAGTACACTAAACTCTTCTAAGAGGATATTCTCAGCCTGCTCAATGTATTCTTTTATCATTTTTGTACATCCTACTCAACTTTTGTCCATCTTTCAAGGTGTTTTTTCATTTTTTTTCTTATATGCTCTTCTAATTGGATATCATAGTCATTTGCGAGTCCTAATATCACTATGAATAAATCTGCAAGTTCATCACCGATTTCTCCTTTGATATCATCAATTTTTAGCTTACCACCTTTTCTTGATTTTACAGTGCTTTCTATAATTAGTTGTGTAAGTTCGCCCATCTCTTCATAAGCTTTTAATACACTCATAATATTTGGATAAGGGAACCTATGTTTTCCATTTACAACTTTCATAAGTTGTTTTACTTCGTTCTGTGTTTGTTTTATTTCCATTTTTTATTTCCTCCAATATTTTTCAATTTCTTCTTTAGCCAGTGAAAAAACATATTCTTCACTAGTCTTACTACTATCAATTACTGCATCATATAATCCAGAATTTTCTATATTCACACCATATTTTTTGAAGAATCTTTCTACATCTCGATAATCCCTTTCCAGTGTTTTTTCTGATCCTTTGTCTCTTTTTATAATCCTGTTTAGCCTAACTTGAGGAACACATGATAAATAGAGATTTGTGATTCCTTCAACCCCTTCTTTCTTTAGGTTGTTCCCAATATAACCAACAGTCCTTCCTTCAATCACTAATTCGCCGTTTAATATTCCTTCTTGGATTAAGGAGTCTAGTTTGTAGTCCCATTTTTCAATTTTTTTATTATCCTCTAGTTCTTTAAGACTACATGAAGCCCTGTATATATTTCCAACACTGATGTATCTTAACCCTGTATATTCGCTTATTTTTTTAGCCAGAGTGCTTTTTCCTGAACCTGAAAGTCCACTTATAGTTATTGCTCTGTTCATTTTGACCTCCTGAAAAATTTTTCATAAGTATCTTTAATCATCCCCAACATTTCATTTACTCTATAATGTGGTGAACAAGAAATTTCAG
>JAHIPG010000143.1 GCA_018894775.1 Nanobdellota archaeon | reverse complement strand
TGACTTTTGTCTCGTTCACATCTATTTTCCCCAATCCATTCAGTATTGACTTATAACCTATCAATGTATGTAATTGGTTAGTTTTGTGAAGTGTTTTCTTGTAGTTGTGGTATTGTGTTTTTGTTGTTTAGTATTTCTTGTAGTCCTGTGAGTATGTTTTTTTGGTTTAGTCTTAGTGTTTGGATTATGCTTAGTAGTGTTGCTGTTGTGTTTGCTCCTTTGATGCTTCTTGATCCTTTGCTTATGTTTCTTATTATTATGAGTTCTCTTAGTTCTCTTTCGCTGATGTTGTTTGTGGCGTCTACTTCTGGGTCTGTTACGAAGATGAAAAGGTTTTCGACGTCTCTGTAGTATAGGTTGTTTACGAATTTTCTTACGGTTGAGCTTTTGTAATGTTTTTGGGTGAGCTGGTATATTTCTCCTTTTAATTGTTCAACTATTTCTGGTGTTCCTTTGTGGTTGAAGCTTTCTGCTATGGCAAATATTTCTTTGAGCTTTTTGTGTACTTGTTTTCCTCCGTTTTTTCCGAAATCTTTGGCTAACACTTTTGAGTTTTCTAATATGTGTGACCAGCAGAGTTGGAGTGTGAACCCTGCTTTTTCTGCTAACGTTCTGAAAGCAGAATGCCTGTCTACAACCAGCACGTTGCCTTCCTGTTTTTTTCCAAACAGGGCTAAACCTACTTTATGGTTGTTTCGCTTTTTAATTTTGTAAATTACTATTCCAAAAGCTATGAAAACCCATGCGAAGTAGTTTTTGCCATTAACACGCCATGAAGTTGAGTCACTATGTTTTACTCTCGCTAGCCTTACGAACTGTTCAAGCTGCTTATAATAATTCCCGAATGCTTTTGCTAGTTGTCTAAGAATAACAAACACTCCGCCCTTGCTGATTTTAAGATCATACATGGTCATAAAATACTCACAAACTTTAGCAGCAGGCAACCTAAGACCTACCTTCAGATACATGACAAGAAGCATCAAGGAAAGCCCAAGCCTTGCACGAGGTAAAACGTTAGGAACTTCAGGCTCAACAATTTTCTTACATTTAGGACAATACTTCCTAGGAATATCATACTGGGTAACATTAACTTTAGATGCTGGTAGGATATCAGTAACGTACCTACTCCTTATTTCTTGAGGGCCCCCTTTCAATACAGTATTACAACAAGGACATCTCTTAAGCATTAAAGGTTTAACACAGTCAACTCTTTCAGGAACACACCGAGTATAACCCTTATGGCCTTTAGGCGCGCCCAAAGGTTTATGGCTAATTTTCTTATCTTCTTTAATCTTCAAAGCCTTCTGCAAGTTAGCAACAGTCACAGCATGCTTAGCCTTAAACTCCTCAAACTCCTTCTCAACCTTCTTTAACCTATCCTTTAATTCTTTATTTTCCTTTTTCAACCTCTTATTATCTTCTCTAAGCTTTTTTCCGTCCATCTTCAACTATGATTAAATAAACATCCTTACCTAAATATTCCTTAGGACAATCCACCTTAGCACCAGTACCGAACTTAGTCACCTTCCTTCTCAAAAAACCTCTAATCCCTTTCACCTTTAATTCAGTGACCAGATTCAATACAACTTTTCTCAACTTTAATCCGCCTCCTATTCTTATGATAATTATATACTGCCATAAACACCAATTCCTTACAGAAATCCTCAAAACTTAACTCTTTAACACGATCTTTCTTCTTCTCCCAAATCAAAGACCAATATAATTCCATAAAAACATCAGCAACAGCCTCCGAACGATGCTCATACACCTTACGTACATGCTCTTTTTTACACCCCTGACAAATATATTTTTCAACCCTCATCTTAATATATATTTAATATATATTAACTATAAATAAATTTGCATCATAGAAAATATAAATCACAATTCACTTCACAAAACTAACCAATTACCAATGTATGTGCGAATGCCAGTCCAAAATTTCTCTCAACAGTAGAATCAGAGAGATCTCTCTGCAGTCTTGATATTGGTAATTTCCTTCCAAAATACTCAAATAATGTATTAGCTAGCCCTAGATTGCCTTCGCTGTTCTC
>JAHIPG010000142.1 GCA_018894775.1 Nanobdellota archaeon | reverse complement strand
TCAATAATATCTTCTATACCATTCTGATAATAGTCTAAGTTCTTGATATGTGAATGTGTGTCCATATACATCTCATCAGACTTTATAGTTGGGGAGTTATCTACTATTGAATCTATTGTTACCTTTACTGTTTCTTTCAGAACATCTTTCACATATTCTTTTTTTGGCATGTATGAACACCCTGATATCATGACAGTTGCTAATAGGGCTGCTATATAATTCTTTTTCCCCATACTAAATTGTATTTCTTTGCCATTATAAAATATTTCTATACAACCGAATTGGCTCCTTTAAGAAAAAAATTTTGGACTGCAGGATTAGTTTTAAGCAGTTTTTCTTTTTAATAGGTGTTCCCGCCCGTATTTCTTCGTTGCTTCCTCTTGGAGCTTAAACTTCTGAATCTTACCGCTTGAAGTCATAGGAAAACTGTCTATTAACTCTATAAACTCAGTTCTTGGTATGTAGTTTTTCCTCATCTTTTGTTCTATGCAAAACTGCTTTATATCTTCAGGTTTTAATTCTGAATCTTCTTTTGGGACTATAGATATTGCAATCACTTCTCCCCTATCCTCATCAGGGATTCCATACACTGCAACATCAACTATATCCGGATTCTCCCTCAGAACATTCTCTATCTCTGTGGGATAAATATTCTCTCCACCGGTTATTATCATATCATTAGACCTTCCGGTTATCTTAAAGTAAACATCAAACTTTCTTCCTTTTTTTACAAGAACAGCTGTTCCAATATCCTCCGTGTTATACCAGCCATTAACTATTGATTCAGCTGTTTCTTTTGGCTTATTGTAATAGCCTTTCATAACCTGGGGCCCTTTAGACCATAACTCCCCCCTAATAATCTTATTTTCATCAGCTATTTCCTCTAAAGTATTTGCGCCAGAATAATTTCCTGTTTCTGTATTTACTAATTCTTTATCACCATCCATTAATTTAATATGTAATCCTTTAATATTCAATCCTTTTCCTACTGTACCAAGCCTTAAATCTCTTGGGTCATTTATCCTTGTTTGTGTTATTATTGGCGAGAGTTCTGTTGAGCCGTAAGCTATAGTTATCTCTGGAACATAACTCTCTATTACATCCATCAAGTCTTCTGGGCAGGGTGCACCTGCTATTATGCCAGTCCTTAATGAGCTTAGATCATATTTGCCTACATCTTTATGTTTAAGGACTCTTTCAAAATGTGAAGGGGTTCCGTAAATAACAGTGCACTTTTCATTATGAATCGCTTCTAATACTGGTTTATCAAACTTTGTAGGATCATATATATTTGTCATCACTACAGGTATACCTTTCAATACCGCAAGCAGTGTTCCAAGAACGCTGCCAAAGCAATGGAATAAAGGATTTGGCAAGACCATCCTGTCATTCTTTTTTAGGTTTAAACATTCAGCTGCTGCTAACGCATTATTTACCATGTTATAGCTTGACAGCATAGCACCTTTTGGAAAACCAGTTGTACCAGAAGTATACTGGATGTTTATCACATCATCAGGCTTTAATTTTTTTTGTATCTTTTTCAAATCCTTATTAGTTATCTCTTTTTTATCACCAATTATTTTTTTGACTAAGCCGTTTAGCTCAACAGGCTGTTCCATGTTTTTTAATCCATCAAGGCTGAACAGGCCTGGAAACTCTCTGCTTTCACCTATGGTTATTGCAGTTTTTAATTTAGGGATATTTTCTGATTTTATATCTCCACATTTTGAGTCTTTTATTTCCGGGACTACATTGTTTAATATATCTACATAACTATAGTCTTTGAACTTATCCATCAGGCATATAGTCGTAGAATCAGATTGTTTTAGCAGGTATTCTAAATCTCTTTCTTTGTATGCAGTGTTAACTGTTACCAAGACTGCTCCAATCTTTGCAGTTGCGAATTGCAAAACAACCCATTCAGGAATGTTTGTTGCCCAAACAGAAACATGATCGTGAGGGCCGATGCCTGATTTGAGTAATGCTTTAGCTGTTTCATCAACCTCTTTGTTAAGCCGGGCATAAGTCCATCTAATATTTAGTTCCGGACAGATTAATGCTTCTTTTTTAGAATACTTTCTCACAGACTTAGAAAACATCTCAGCTATAGTTTTTTTAACTGGCCTTGGCATGTTGCACCACCTGTATTTAGAGCTAATCAATCAGGCTATATAAATATTACTTTTTAGAATAGAAAAGTTTATAAAGTAAAATTCACAATTGTGAACTTATGGATATGCCCCAAGAACTGGAAGTATGGTATGTAATACCAGCATTAAGGAAATCCTTTGCCGAGCTCATGCTCAAAAAAGGACTGAAACAGAAAGAAATAGCTGAAAAAATGAACTTAGGAAAATCAGCAGTATCACAATATCTAAAATCACAAAGAGGCACAGAACTAAAATTTGACAAGCATATGCTAAAAAAAATAGAAGAATCAGTAGATAAGATTCTTAAGGAAAAATCAAATGTAAGGGCAGAGATTATGGCATTGTGCGGTATCATAAAGGAAGAAGGACTGCTGTGCTGTTTTCATAAATCTAAATATAAAAATCTAAAAAAATGTGAGGTTTGTTTAAAATGAAAGTTTACCTTGACAATGGCGCAACAACCCAAGTTGCAAAAGAAGTAGCAGAAGTTATAGATAATATGCTTACAAAAAATTTTGGTAATCCTTCGTCCCTGCATCAGTTCGGTGAGGAAGCGAATGAAGAAATCGTAAAAGCAAGGGAAACAATAGCCAAGAAGATAAATGCTAATCCAAGTGAGATATTTTTCACATCTGGCGGTACTGAATCAGATAATCTTGCTATAAAAGGTATAGCTTATGCCTATATGGATAAAGGTAAACATATAATCACAACAGAGATAGAACATCCTGCTATCTCAAAAACGTGTGAGCATTTAGAGAAATGTGGATTCAATGTAACTTATCTTAGTGTTGATAAGGAAGGTTTCATAAGCCTTGAGAAGTTAGAGAATGCAATCACAGATGATACTATTCTTGTGTCAATCATACATGCTAATAATGAGATAGGTACAATACAGGACATGAAAGCTATAAGTCAATTGTGCAAGAAGAAAGATGTATTGTTCCATACTGATGCTGTTCAGAGTTTCACAAAAGTTCCTATTGATGTCAAAGCAATGAATATTGATCTCTTATCAATTAGCGGACATAAGATACACGGTCCTAAAGGTATTGGAGCATTATTCATAAGGAAGGGTGTAAAGGTTATTCCTCTTCTCCATGGCGGGGACCAGGAAGGCAAGATAAGATCAGGCACAGAAAATACGCCTGGCATTGTTGGCTTTGCGAAAGCTGTAGAAATAATCTCAGAAAAAGATGTTAAGCAGATGAAAGAATTAAGGGACAGATTGATAGATGGGATTCAGAAAAGCGTAGTGGATGCAAAACTGAACGGTCCAAAAGGGGATAAAAGATTAGCCAATAATGTGAACATATCTTTCAAATATATTGAAGGAGAGTCTATGCTTTATCATTTAGACGGTAAAGGTGTTGCAGTATCAACTGGCTCTGCCTGCAGCTCTCAGTCATTGTCACCTAGCCCTGTTTTGATATCTATTGGCCTGAAGCCTGAAGATGCTCATGGTTCGATAAGATTTACATTAAGCAGATATACAACAAAAGAAGAGATTGATTATACTATTGATTCTGTAAAAGAGATTGTGGAGAACTTAAGGAAGATAAGTCCTTTGAAAAAATGATAGATTTGATAACAATTTTAGGAAGTATAGGTGTTGGGATGATTGCAATTAGCTGGATACCTCAATTAGTAAAGACTGTCAAAGAAAAAAAGTCAGGCCTAAGCTTTAATTTTACTTTTGCACAGCTTATTGGAAGTTTGATGTTGATTATTTATGCGTTTATGGCAAAACAGACATTATTTTTCATACTAAACGGTTTAGCAAGTATCTTAGTCGCTATTAACTTATGGTACGTGTTAAAGAAGGTGAGAAAATGAGTTATTCAAAAGAAGTCATGAAACGTTTCAAGAATCCTAAGTTTGGTGAGAAGATGAAGAATCCTGATGCTATTGGTGAAGTCGGTAATGCAACATGTGGCGATGTTATGAAAATATTTCTCAAAATCGAGAAGAACAAGAAAGGAGATGAAATAATCAAGGATATTTCTTTCCAGACTTTTGGTTGTGTTGCTGCAATAAGCTCTTCTGATGCTTTATGTGAATTAGCTAAAGGTAAGACTATCAAGCAAGCCTTGAAGATAACTAGAAATAATATTGTTAAGAAATTGCAGGGTCTGCCAAATCTAAAGTTCCATTGTTCTGTTCTTGGAGAGAAGGCTTTAAAGACTGCTATTGAGAATTATAAGAAGAAGAAGAAATAGCATAACCTTTATTAAGCCTTAGAGAATTCTTTTTTTATTATGTGTGGAATATTTGGTATTTTTGACCATAAAGATGCAGCCACAATAACTTATGAGGGATTGTTTGGTCTGCAGCACAGAGGTCAAGAGAGCACAGGTATTGTTACCAGTGATGGAAATACCCTTTACAAGGATAAGGGTATGGGTCTTGTCAGCGAGGTATATGTTAAAACTAATAAAGAAGCTAGAGATAGACAAGTTGCATTAGAAAATCTTATTGGTGATACAGCTATTGGTCATGTTCGTTATTCTACATCTGGCGATAGTAATTTGTCTAATGCTCAGCCTATAACAATTATCCATAAAGGCAAGGAATATTCTATTGCCCATAACGGTAATCTCACAAATTATGAGAAACTTAGAGAAGATTTGGAGGATAATGGTTCTGTTTTTAAGACAAATTCAGATACAGAGGTTATTTTACATTTGATGATAAAATCAAAGAAGAGGAATTTAGAGAATAAGGTTTTTGATGCTTTATCCCAGGTTAAAGGTGCTTATTCTTTAATTATTATGACTAAGGATGAGATGGTTGCTGCTATGGACCCCTATGGATTTAGACCGCTATCCCTTGGTAAGTTAGATGATTCGTATGTGTTAGCATCTGAGACTTGTGCTTTTGATCAGATTGATGCTGAATATATTCGAGATATTATCCCTGGAGAAATTCTTAAGATAAACAAAGATGGACAAAAAGCTGTATTCTTCCTTCCTAAAGAGAGAAAGCATTGTATTTTTGAGTATGTTTATTTTGCTCGTCCTAATAGTGTAGTCTTCAATGAGTATATGCACGGTATTCGTGAAGAGTTTGGCAGGCAGTTAGCAAGGGAGCATCCTGTGGATGCTGATATTGTTATTGGTGTTCCTGATTCTGGTATGTATGCTGCCTGGGGTTTTTCTCAGGTATCCGATATTATGCTTAAGTTTGCTATCAGCAGGAATCATTACATCCCTAGGTCTTTTATCCAGCCTTCTGGACGAAAGCAAAGTGTAAAGCTTAAGCTTAGCCCTATTAAGAAGAGCATCAAAGACAACAAGGTTGTTTTAGTTGACGATTCTTTAGTTCGTTCTAACACTATGAAAAAAATTGTTAAGATGATGAAGGATTGTGGTGCTAAAGAGGTCCATGTAAGGATTAGTTCTCCTCCAATAACCAACCCTTGTTATTATGGTATCGATACCCCTACTAAACAGGAGCTTATTGCATCATCTAAAAGTGTTAAGGATATCCAGAAGGCAATAGGTGCTGATTCTTTAGAGTACCTTAGCCTGAAAGGTATGCTGAATTGTACTAGGCGATGTACTAAAGAATTCTGTACTGCTTGTTTTGATGGTAAGTATCCCGTTTTGTAAAGTTTTATTTCTTTAAATATTGGAATGCTGAGTAAGCAGCCTTTGCACCATCGCTACAAGCAGTAACAATTTGTGCTAAAGGAGTGTTTGTAATATCCCCCGCAGCAAAAATACCAGGAATATTAGTCTGCATTTTGTCATCAACGATTATATAGCTGCCATTATCAAGCTTGACTTGCAACTCTTTAGCCAAACCAGTCGAAGGAATCCCACCTATTTCTACAAAAACACCTTCAATTGGAATCTCTTTACCATCTTTTAAGATTACTTTTTCTACAAATTTAGTTCCTAAAATTTTAGCAACTTCAGATTTGTATATCATTTCTATTTTTGGATTTTTTTCTACCTGTTCTATCAGTACAGGATCTGCCCTTAACTTATCTTTCCTATATATTATGTAAATTTTTTTAGCATACTGTGACAATAGACTAGCTGCCATGGTAGCAGAGTTTCTGCCTCCAACAACACAGACTGTTTTGTCTTTGAAAAATGGAGCGTCACAAGTAGCACAATAAGAAACTCCCTTGCCTGTAAACTTATCTTCCCCTGGAATATTAAGCTTTCTTCTAACAGTCCCTAAAGCAAAAATTAAGGTTTTTGATTTGAACCGTTTATTACTTGCAGTTACAACTTCAAATTTGTTAATAATCTTCTCAGCTTTGTCTTCTACTAGTTCTACTCCTAAAACAGTTACATGTTTCTTAAAGTTCTGCATAAGTTCTGTTCCTGGAATGCTTACAATACCTGGCCAGTTCTCAACCTTATGGGCAAGATTAGCAACGCCGCCAACGTCTTTAGAAATAATCAAAGTTTTTAGCTTGTACCTCGCAGCATATATCGCTGCAGTCATTCCTGCAGGACCTGATCCTATTATTATCGTATCATAAATCTGATTTTTTACCATATTGATTAAACTATATTTTATTATTTAAAAATCTTATTGATGCTTTAATTTAGAAAAATTTAAAAAACCATAGGCCCATATAAGAAGAGATACATAATGAATATAAAAAATTGGAGGTGTAAAAATGTTTTCTCTTAAAGGTAAAAATGCGGTGGTTACTGGTTCATCAAGAGGTATTGGAAAAGGGATTGCTATATCCTTAGCAAAGGCAGGGGCTTCTGTGGTGATAAACTACCGTTCAAAGAAAGAAGAAGCTGATAAAGTGGTAAAGGAAATAAAAAAATTGGGTGTGAAAGCAATAGCAATACAGGGAGATGTTTCAAAAAAACAAGATGTTGTCAAAATGTTCCAGGAGATAAAGAAAGAATGGGGCAAACTTCACATACTAGTTAACAACGCAGGTGTAGTAGCTTTTAATAGTATTGAGAATATTAGCGAAGAAGAATGGGATAAAATAATAGATGTTAACCTTAAAGGCCAGTTTTTATGCGTTCAAGAAGCGATAAAATTGATGCCTAAAGGAAGTAAAATTATTAACGTTTCTTCTATCGCTTCTGGGGGTGCGGGTGTAGGTTTTGGAAGGATACCTCATTACGCTGCATCAAAGGGTGGTGTAATTGGATTAACTGAAGACTTGGCAATTGATCTTGCACCAAGAGGGATAAACATAAATTCCATTGCTCCGGGAGTAATAGATACTGATATGACTACTGCTCTGTTAAAAGATCCAAAGTCTAAAAAACAACTATTAGCCCATATACCAAAGAATAGGTTTGGTAAACCAGAAGATATAGGATATACAGCTGTATTTTTATCATCAGATGAAGCAGATTATATCACTGGTGCTGTAATCTATGTAGATGGTGGTTGGCTAACACAATAATATAAATAACTATTGAAGTTATTGTGTGTGGGACAAAATAGTTTTAGTCTTTGATTATTATTACGTATGCTCTTTGTCCGATGTATTTTTTTTGTGCGTCTACTTTGGCTGAGTTTCCAAAGCGT
>JAHIPG010000141.1 GCA_018894775.1 Nanobdellota archaeon | reverse complement strand
TATCAATACCTCTTGCAAATTCTATTACATAATCTACCCATCTTCCTTTTTCTGATCTTAACCTAGCTATCATTCTTTTATCTGATAGCGCTTTCCCTGTAAAATCATCTTCAGCTGTATACTTATAGAATGTATTGTTCTGGAAAAAGTCTATATGCCCGAGAACATGATAAAATATCATCACATTAAGCCAGTCAGGATTGTTGTCGTTGTAAAAAGATATTGCCGGTCTTGTATTAATTACAGTTTCGTATGGGTTGTGAGGGTATACTTCATATTTTCCTTGCTCTTGTAAGACTCGTACGTCATGGACCCAATAATCATACAAAGTAGGTATCATAATCTTTGGAGTAAGTTCAAGCAAGTCTCTGTTGGTCACTATATATTCTAAAGTTTCGTTATCAAAATTTAGGCCTACTTTTTTTGCATTCTTTTTACAATCTTCCATTATTTTTTTTGTATGTTGATCTATTATTTCCATTTTGCCACCTCATGCTGAGATTAGATGTTTAATTCCCTCGATTAAAACATCTTCATCTACTTGGTTTGCATCCATTGAAACAAGTCTTATCAAGTCTGATTTCTCTAATATTCCCGATGATCCAAGGTATTGGGCCATAGTTGTAGCACCTGGCTGACCATAGTTGGACGCTATAGTTAAGCCAATCCTATTAGTATAAGTCATCATCTTTTCCAGATACTCAATACATTCCTTTCCATCATCCCAGTCATCTCCATCGCCTCCATAAAAGACGTATATGTTATAGTCTCTTGCGAGATTTTCTTTTTCTACAATCTCGTGAGCCAATTTGAAGGATGATACAACCTGTGTTCCTCCTGCAACAGTCGAATTGTAATATGTGTAGAAGTCTGGAACTTCTTTTGCTGATGTATCATGGAGAATAAACCTGGATTCAACGATTTTTTCATATTGGTACATCAACCATGCGTATATGAGTATGTGTTGGTTGACCACAACTTCTGTAGGTTTACCCATCATTGATCCAGAATAATCTCTAATGAAGAATACTACTGCTGGAGATTCATATTCCTTCTCCTTTGATAGTGCTCTCATAACTCTGTCTCTGGGAGCGACCATGAACTTTTGTGTGTCAATATTACTTGGATCAGGTATATTTCCCAAGCTAATGTTTGTTTTAACTATTTTCCTCAGAGTTGCCTTCTTATCTAGAAGTTGCCCATATCTATTTCTATCTGTTAAATCATATTTGTATTTGGTTACAGCTCTTTTTTTCTTTTTTTGTTGAATGTTTGGTAGTTCAAATTGTTTTGTAAGAATTTTTCCAAGGTCGTATGCATCTGAGCCTATTCCATGGTCTCCGCCTTCACCTTGGCCTGGTCCTTGGTCTCCTTCCTCACCTTCCCCTTCTTGCCCATCAATGGGTTGTTCTCCGATTACTTCTCCTTCCTCACCTTCTCCCTGACCACCTTCACCCTGACCACCTTCTTGAGGAGGGGTAAAGTTATCATCATGGTAGAATTTCTCTTCTTGGGTTGTTGGAACTACTATTACTTTTCCTTTCTTACCTCTTCCAGGTTTTACTATTTTTCCAATCTTGATTTTCTTTGGAAAACCATCTTGTGCTCTTTGTTCATCTCTTGCCAGAAGGTCATCTATAGTTTGTAAGGCTTGCATTCCATTAGGTTGTGAATGACCCATTTCTTGAAGATAATTATAATCATTAAGTCTATAAATTCCGTTTTTCTTAACCAGAGACATATAGTCCAAAAGTTTACCTATAGATAGGTTTTTGTCTAGAGGACATTCATGCACTTCATGTTCTCCTTGTAAGCTTAATTCAAATAAAATTCCTTGTTCTTTTTCATGAGAAAGCTTGCCATTTTTCTTAAGCTTCTCATATATGTTCAAATCTTTTTTTAGTGTCATTTTTTTGCCGCCTAATTTAGATTATAATTTAATAAAAAAAGTGATGAGATTTATTTCTCATCCTGTTTGGTACAAAAGTACTCTATGGTTCTTTGTGCACATGTTGGACAGTAGTTCAGTTTGTTAGCCATTGTATCAATCATTCTGTCGTAGAGTTTTTGATTTTCTTCGTTTGTCCTGTTTGCTAATGCTCCGATAAGGCTTCCTGCTCCGGCGATGTCTGATTTTAGTCTTACATCCGTTACTGCTTTCACTAGTTGGTTATTGTCCATGAAGTCATAGTTGGGGTCTGTGATGACTTTTTGTCCATAGATTTTTCTTATTGTAGTCCTGAATGTTTCCTTCTGCTCGTTTGATTTCAAGCCCAGCCTTTCTTCTACGCTATTGACGTATTTCTCGTCGATTTTGATTGCTTTTAGTTCAGCTGTTTGTGGATCTTTGTACTTCCATACTTTATCAGGACCTAAGTGTTCTGCTCCAACACCTATGATCATGTTTACATAATTCATCACGTCTTTCTTTATTGCCATAGGTTCGTCCATGTAAGCGTTGAACATCTCTTCCATAATTTTATCTCTATATAGACTCTTTGCAATTTTTATGTCATCAAGGTATTTTGTCCTGTCATTTGAGTCTGGCACGTAATCTAAAATCACTTGCCCCATTGCTTTGAAGAAGTCTTCTGCATACAAACATTTTCCTTCGTTAGTTTCAGATGTTTCCAGCAGTTTTTGTATAGCCCTACCAAGATTCCTTTGCCCTATTCCTTTTTGACCAAACCTTTTTGTAACATCAGGTTCGTACATCAATCTATCAATCACTTCTGCAAGTGTTTTGATACTTTTCTCTCCAGCTTGTTCCCCTGCAGCTAATTTCATCATTTCAATAGGTGTTAATTTTTCCTCTACTCTTGGCAATCTAGATAATACTGCTGTTAGTGATGCTGCGTATACTAAATTCGGATCCTCATGTAATACTTCACCCATCAAGGTTTTCTTATTTTTACTACCGATAGCATATCTTGTCAATTCGTTCTGTAGTTTATAGTTAGTGTTATGCCCTACATAACAGACTCTGCATCTGTCTACGATTGGTGCCTCTTCCTCCTCTAGAAGGAATTTATTGAACACGGAGTTATTGCTTGTTCCTATGATTAATGCGTCAATAGGCCATTTGTATCCATCTACCTCAATTGTTCTATTTTGTATAACACCTAAGTAAACTTGTACAAGGTCTTTTTTGTTCCTGAAGAGTTCATCACTAAAATGGATTCCTCCACCTGCAATCCTTGCAAGTGCTCCTCTTCTTATGTCAAACCTATAAGGATTATTTGTGTCTGTTATATGTAGAAGTCTTTGTATAGATTCTTCACCCAGAAGATCTACCGCTGATGATGTAATCTTATCTTTTGCAGGGTATTTTCCTGTAACTGTTCCTAATGTTTCACTCATTGGAACTTCAACAACTTCTATCATTTCTTTTATTTTTTCAATATCTCCACCAGTAAATTTTCTTAAGTCATTCAGTATGTAAGAGCTACATGCTCCTAAAGGCCTATAGTTACTGTATATTTGCTCAAGTTGCTCGTCTGTAAATCCCATTTCTTGCAAGAATTTGATTGATTCATTTTTTGTTGGCATCATGCTCATTGCAAGAATCATTGGGTCTTCATATGACTGTGATTCTATTGTGTCAATTTTTCCATAGCTTGCTAGTTTGTCAAGTCCTTTGAATTGGAATGTGAATTTTTTGTTCTCTTCTAATTCTAAAAAATTCCTGTATAAGGAACATAGGTATTCAACGAAGAATGTTTTTCCGTTTCCTGGTTCTCCGACGAGAATGAATGCCATTTCATTGGATGATCCTCCTTCTGCTGCATCCTTTACGAAGTTTACGAAACTGTTGATTTCATCATACATCCCAACCATGTGCTTTTTACCTTGTCTGAAGATATTGAAGTCAAACGTTTGTTTACCATTAACATTTACTTTTTCGATCATATCATCGCCATCTAGAATCATTCTAGTAATAGTTTGAAAAGCATTTTCAAACCTCCGTTTACCATCTTTAATTTCTCCCATATATTCGTCTAATGTTTTCACATTTTGTTTCATTTTATGGCCTCCCCATTTTTTGTTTTAAGATAAAAGAAAACGAATTTATAGCATAGATTTGCATATACCTCATTATTTCACCTTTTTTGATTTTAAGCACCCCAAGACAAATTCTAATAACCCTACTCACTATAATCAGTAATACCATATAAAGTTACCGGCTTATTTTAGTCATTTATGGAATTAGAGACAATTTTTCTTGAATTTTGACAAATATGTACCTAAACTTTATAAGGACAAAGGGGAATTATAGAATTCGAAAAGTTTTATAAGTTAGTTTAATATTCTTTTGTTCATGCAGATAAAAAACTTTAAGCCAAGGTTATACCAAGAGACAATTCTTCACAGTGCAACAAAACATAACTGCCTTATAATTTTACCAACAGGATTGGGCAAGACTAAAACAGCAATATTAGTTGCAATCAATAGGCTTAACACCCATCCAGATTCTAAAATATTATTTTTAACTCCTACAAAACCATTAGCAAATCAAATCTGTAAAGAGTTTAAAGAGTGTACTGATATAGATGATTCAAAGATTTTTCTCTTTACTGGAGCTGTAAGTCCTGATAAAAGAGAGCAGCAATGGAAAGATGCAACTATAGTAGTATCCACACCTCAAGGTTGCGTGAATGATATCATAAATAAAAGGATTAATCTTGAAGAAATCTCTTTGATGGTTTTTGATGAAGCGCATCGGGCTGTTGGTGATTATGATTATGTATTTATGGCTAAACAGTACCACAAGAAAGGTAATTTTCCGAGGATAATTGGACTTACTGCTTCTCCCGGATCTGATTTGCAGAAGATAACTGAAGTAAGTAAGAATCTCTTCATTGAGAATATAGAATTAAGATCAGATTCTGATCCTGATGTTAAACCTTACGTTCAAGAGCTTGATGTTGAGTATATCACAATTAATTTTCCAGATAATTTTAAAGAAATAAAAAATTTCCTTGATGATTGCTTTAAATCCAAACTCGAAAGGATGCATCAATTAGGCTTGATACCTTCGGTAAATTATACAACTAAAAAAGATATTCTTTCAGTTCAAAAAGAGTTGCAGCGACGGGTTTTTGGAGGGGAAAAGGATTATAACTTGTGGGCAGGACTTTCTTTAGTCGCTGAATCGATAAAAGTCCAGCACGCTTCAGAGCTTTTTGAGACTCAAGGGATATCCTCCAGCTACAAGTATATGAATAATATGTACGCTATCGCTGATAAAACAAAAGTTAAGGCTGTAAAGTCTTTGGTCAATGACCTTAATTTTAAATCTGCATATATTAAGATAAAGAATCTTTACGAACAAAATGTTGAACATCCTAAACTTAATGAGTTAAAGAAGAAGGTTAAAGAAGAGATTGCTAATAATCGCCATTCCAAGATAATAGTTTTCAATCAATATAGAGATTCTGCTTCTAAGATAGTAGAGGATCTTAATAAAATCAGGGATGTTAATTGTATTTTGTTCGTAGGCCAGATGAAAAGAAATGGGACAGGTATGACTCAAAAGGAACAGATACAAACCCTTAATGATTTTACAGACGGCCATTATAATATTCTTGTATCAACTTCTATTGGGGAGGAAGGTTTAGATATTCCAAAAGTAGATCTTGTTGTTTTTTATGAGCCTGTTCCTTCTGCTATAAGGACTATACAAAGGACGGGTCGGACCGCAAGAACTGAAAAAGGTAAAGTTATTGTTCTGGTTACAAAGAATACACGTGACGAGGCTTATCGTTGGATAGCACACCACAAGGAGAAAAGGATGCACTTAATTCTTAACAAATTAAGGGACAATATCAATAATGAATTAGAGATAAAAAAACAGCCTACACTTCAAAGCTTTGTTAAAAAAGATAAGATAAATATAATTGCTGATTTCAGGGAGAAAGGTTCAGGTATTATTAAACAACTTATCGATAAGGAAGTTGATGTCAAGATGAAAAATTTGGCAGTAGGAGATTATCTTCTCTCAAATAGGGTAGCTGTTGAATTCAAGACAAAACAAGATTTTGTAAGTTCTATGATTGATAAAAGGTTATTGAGACAAGTTAAGGCATTAAAGGAAAATTTTGAAAAGCCTTTGATTATTCTTGAGGGTGAAGAGGATATTTATTCAATAAGAAGAATCCATCCTAATGCTATTAATGGTATGCTTGCTGCTATTGTTATTGACTTTGGTATTCCAATAATAAGCACAAAAAACTCTTTAGAGACTGCTGCAATGTTAAAATCCATTGCTAAAAGAGAGCAGGAGTTTGAGAAAAAAGATATTGGTGTAAGAACAGAAAAGAAACCTTTGACAACTAAAGAACAACAGGAATTTATAATTGAATCTTTGCCTGGTGTGGGGCCAACTCTTGCAAAAGCCTTATTGAAGGAGTTTAAGTCTGTTAAGAAAATTGTCAATGCAGACCATCCTGATTTGCAAAGCATTGAAAAATTAGGATGGTCTGCATTGACAATTTTCTTAACAGACTTAAACTCCTTCAATAAGGCT
>JAHIPG010000140.1 GCA_018894775.1 Nanobdellota archaeon | reverse complement strand
CCAGATTTTGACTATTTTCGGCGATTTTGTGTGGAGATACAGGGATAAAAGCCTGGATTTGCGGTGGTGAAACCCAAGTGGCAAACTGGTCTACGGCAGTCAGGTAGTGAGAACTAGGCCAAAAGTGGCGAACTCAAGTTATCGACAAAATAAACGTATTTCTGATCTGGGGAATTTAGTGCCTTTTTTCTTTTATTTAGGAGATTGGCCTTAGAAATTTCGTCTTCTTTGCGTTTCTTTCCTTCAAATTCCAAATATTCGGGCGAATTTGCCAATATGTCAAACGCCCCCCTAGTAGCTCTAACAAACGCATCTGTAATTGCTCCTGCAATATATCCACTACGACTTTTATTCAAGCATTCTTCCATTTCGTCACATTCGACAATGAAGTTACACAGTTCCTTATATTGCTTAAATTTTTTACCCTTCGTACGATTCCAATCAAGTGGAAAATATGGGATTCCTTTTACGGAGAGTCTTACACCGGTGTTATGTCTTGTATAAGTCACAAAGTTTGGGTCTCCCGTACACATAGTAAAACCACCCTTTAAAGTAACTTTTACGTCTTTACTTTTTCCTGAGATATAAGCACTTTTTTTAACTTCGATGGGTGGATCAACTATGACTGTCTGCCAAGACTTTTTAGGGTCTTGTGGGTATGGGTTTACAATATGCCTATATCCAACATAAAGCTCCTCTTCCTTGCCATTTGCCTTAAGAATTATTCTTGGGAATTTCATATTCTTCTTTGTGTAGCCTACTAAGGTGTATTGATACAAATAGGTAAGTAATTCATCCCAACTCCAATGTTCTTCACCCCCTTCATAGCCTGATACCTTTATTTCAGTCCCTTGCCTATCATTTGCTTGTGGTTCTCGTGGATATATAAAAAAATCCGGGAGTTCTGGTTTTTCTTTAAGTATAGAATCTCTGGGGTCAATTACTTCTACTTTATAAGCCTTTGAACTGGCTTTACCATCCCAAGTTCCAATCTCCAACTTTCTACAATCGAACATTAGCTTAGACCCAAGCCCTTTGGCACCAAAATGATCAGACTCAAAACCAGCGACATCACTCATGCTAGAGTGGATAAATCTATTTAACCTTCCCGGATTTTCTTCATCCTCGTCATAATTCATCCCACAGCCATCATCCCTAAAAATAAAACTCCAGCCACAATCGGGATCTTCATAAAAAGTGATTTTGATTTCTTTAGCTCCTACTTCGGGCGTTGCCATATTGGATAATGCCTCTCTAACCATATCCAGACGATGTCCCTTATCTCGCACAATTTGCTTAATCATGCCTGCAGCGTGAACTTTGGGCTTTAATTTCATGGGTTCTATAAGACTCATTTCAGACCACCTACTATATTTAGATTTGATTAAGATAACTCCAGATTATCACTCAATCGTTTTCTGTGCAGCCGACTTCAGTCGCTTCGCTATAGTCTTTGTGATTCCGTATCTCCTTGAAACCAAATCAGAAACCTTAGCTGAAGTGATGGCCTCTACAGTTCCGTAACCACGCCTTCTTAGCTTTTCTGCAAGTTCTGAACCCAGATTGAGAAAATCTTCAATCTTCTTAGTCAGTTGGCCTCCTCTACCTTCAAATTACTTTTTAAGATATTGAATTCCCCTACACCACTCATTTGTCACATTCTAAACTCGAATTTTCCCAGATACACGTATCAAAAGTTTCATTCCATATCTGAGGTTCACATTCATTACACTGTATTTCTAAGATAAGTGTTTTTTTACCGGCCTCTATTTGAGATTCATAACAATGCCATATCTCCTCACTTCTGTTTTCTGGATTATTGCGCCAATCACAAGCAGTGCTCATAACCGGAATGGTCACACCAGTCCATTCACCAGATTTCAAATCTTTTATGTATGCATCAAGAACAGGTTTAACCCCATCACTTATCAATCTCATATATCCATATCTCACATCCATCCTACCCCTATTTCTAAAAGTGAGTCTTATTCCAGCATAATTAGATGCTTTTTTCATCAGGTCTTGTTTTGAGAAGTCCCCAATATTTGCATTTATTAAATCCAGTGTTGCACTATTAGGTTGCATATACTGAAATTGCTGATGCATTAATTCTAATTGCTTATCATAGTTCTTTTTAGTCATATCTACCGTATATAGGCCAATAAGTACTGTGGCTATCATAGCAAAGGCTATTATATATTGTGATCTCTTTATCGAATCTTGGCTTTTTATTGCTTCAAGCTGAAGAATCCTATTTTCAGTTCTTTCGATTTGTTTATGAACATCCTTTCTTTTTGACAGTAGTGACGAGGATGCTGAACCGCCAAAAGTTCGTAAGTACAAATAATTTACTTCTTCTGTTACTTCTTCGCGTGGGGTTATTCCTAGAATGTCGGGGATTTTATTTTCCCCACATTCCTTAATATTCCCAAGCCAGTATTCTAGAACTTTCAAGTGAAATTTTAATTTTTTTATTTCTTCATCAAGTGCTGCATTGTTGAATATTCTTCTTTTTAATTTTTGAATCATTTAACCTCCCCCAGCTCAAGATTGCTTATCTAGATAACTACACCTAGATATTACCTTCCAACACTAATAATTATCATGGTAGTCCTGTATTGCCCTGCCTGCGGAAAGAAGATCCTGCTTAAGGAAGCTATGCAGGATAAGAAGGTGTTTGAATTCAGGCACTGTGGGCATTATATCCAAATAAAAACTGAAAAATAAAAGAAGGTGATATGAAATGGCTAAACAAAAAATTCTTCAATTATTGATTCTTGCAGCAATTGCTGGCATGTTTGTGGGAGCAGGAACTTTGACTATTTTAATTGAAAAGTTGGAATTGATAGCGACATCGTCGACGGGTATTGGCTTTTTAATTGTTGGAATAATCCTATTTTTAGTGGTCCGGAATATGAAATAAAATGTCCAATTTCAAGGAAATAAATGATTCTAACAATGGTGCTTTTTCTTTGAATGCGGTGAACTCTTATCTCAAGAAAGCTGAGGCAATAATGGATAAAGCACCAAAAGAATTAAGACCCTACATGGTAACAACATTATACATTATATTATGTTGCGTTGCCCTTCTTATACTATCCTCTATGTTATCAATGTGTGTAGGTTCATGACATCTGTCGCCCTTTTGTTATTGGGTGAATGTCATGAAAAAGCCTAGAAAGGAGCTTGTCCGACGCTTTGCTGTTAAGTTAAGGATAATACAGAGAAAAAGAACATCCCTGGTTCTGAAGAAAGT
>JAHIPG010000139.1 GCA_018894775.1 Nanobdellota archaeon | reverse complement strand
GATAATAAAGAATATGAGTTTACTTTATCTGCTGTTGATTCTGAAGGCAATAAGATTGATAAGAAGGTAAAGATTAAGCCGATTGATAGATTAGCTCCGGGAAAAATAGATTTTAGTGTAAATCCTGATTCGAACAAACTTTCACTTTTGATAACTGCGCCAAATGAAGATATGGATGGCTCTTTGATTGGTTCAGATAAAAATAAGATATATATTTTTGCTAAAAAAGGAGATTGTAAGGATATTCTTAGCATTGAAAACTATAATGCTCAAGCAGATTTTTCGGGCAATCCTATTGATATTTATACAGTTGGAGGGGAATCAGTTGGCTCTGGAAATACTTATTGTGCTGCTGTAATAGCTACAGATACAAGCAATAATCCAATAGAAATAAAGCTGAAAGAAGGTTCTCTTACAGATAAAGAACTAGTTGTGAAACCCGAATACAATGAGATACTTTATGAGTTATCTAACTCACAATCAATAACTATCCCATAAACTATATAAATCATCTATTTCTTTGTTTTGTAAATGATAAAGATACCTTATGAGCAGATAATCTCAAAGATAAAAGAGGCTAAAGAACTCACAGATGAGCAGATAAACTCCAAAATCAAGGCTAAGATGGACCAGTTAGCCGGCCTGATTTCCAAAGAAGGAGCAGCACACATAATAGCAAATGAATTAGGGGTGAAACTTTTTGAGGAAGGGAAGCTCAAGATAAAAGATGTTCTTGCGGGAATGAGAAGCGTTGAAGTGGTTGGTAAGGTAACTAATATATTTGAGATAAAGGAATTCCAGAGGAAAGATGGCGCAAATGGAAAAGTTGTTTCTTTTATTATTGCAGATGAAACAGGAAGACTTAGGGTTGTTTTATGGAATGAACAGACAGACCTAATAAAAGATTTAAAGCAGGATATCCTAGTTAGGATAAAAGATGGATATGCAAAACAGAATAACAATAATAGCGTAGAGCTTCATTTTACCAGCAAATCTGAATTAACAATTAATCCCCCTGATGAGAGTATTGGGAAATTGGCTGGGGCGCAGAGACTAGAAGCAAAACGAAAAAAAATAGAAGGGCTCATAGAGACAGATGCTAATGTTGAGTTATTGGGAACTGTTGTGCAGGTCTTTGAGCCAAGATTTTATGAAGTATGCCCAGATTGCAATAAGAGGGCTAAATCTAAAGAAGGGGGTTTTTTCTGCGACACACATGGGGCAGTAATTTCTGCTTATGCATATGTCATGAATCTAATACTGGATGATGGGTCATCCACAATAAGGACAGTATTTTTCAAAAACCAGGTTTTGAATCTTCTGAAAATAGAAGATAAGGACGTTCTCAAATTCAAGGATTCACCAGGAGATTTCCAGACAGCAAAAGATGAATTATTGGGCAAGATAATCAAGATTGTCGGAAGAGTGTCTAAGAATGAGATGTTCGACAGGCTGGAATTTGTGGTTCAATTAGTATTTCCTGATCCTGAACCTGATCAGGAATTAAAAAGGCTCGAGGAAGAGGCTAAAGTAATAGAATAAGATGTTTTACTATACTCATCTGGCTTTTTCGTTTCTTATTGGATTATTCCTGCTAGATTATTTGCCTATAGAAAACAAATTTATTTTCTTTCTCTTTGTATTTCTGTTTTCTTCTTTTCCTGATATAGACAAAGCAAATTCAAAGATTGGAAAGAAATTTGGAGCTTTATCTAAAATAATCGGATTTATTTTTGGGCATAGGGAGATTTTTCATTCGCTTTTGTTTATGGTTTTTGGATATATTTTATTATCTGTTTTTTCAGGTTTAATTGCAATTGCTTTTTTGATTGCTGTTGCTTCGCATCTTGTTTTAGATGCATTAACTCCTAAAGGCATCATGCCTTTCTATCCTTTGAAGTATAAAGTAAGGGGAGTTATAAAAACTGGAGGATTGCTGGAAAAATTGATTTTTGTTGGACTTATTGTGTTGTTTATCGTTAAGTTGAGCACTGGACACATCTGATTCTTGGATATTCTATTGTTATAGGCTCTAAATATTAATAATTTATACAGCACTGGACACCTTTTTATGCGCGTAGGATATATAAAGGAGTTAGCTTATACTATATGTTAGCTGATACAATGTCAGCACCTCACTTCCTGGGGTAGAAGCCACAGCTTCTAAACTATTGTGGCTTCTTAACCCATTATCTGAAAAAAATCGGTAATCCGATTTTTATCAAATTCGAGCTAACTCGAATTTAAGGGAAGTTTGAAAAAAATGCGAACAGCAAACGAGGTAAGTAAAATGGAAAAAACAACGTCTGGTAATGCACCAGAGAAGAAATTTAGTACAGGCGCTATAAGCGCAACAGTATGGAAGAATTCTGGCAAGAGCAAGACTGGTCAGGATGTGGAGTACAAAACAGTAACTCTGCAGAGAAGATATAAAGACAAGAAAGATGAGTGGCAAAGCACTAATTCTTTAAGGATAAATGACCTACCCAAGGCAGCTCTAGTGCTTAACAAAGCATATGAGTATCTTGTGCTGAGAGACACAACAATAGTTTCTTCTGAAGAAGAGGATATCTTTGAAGAG
>JAHIPG010000138.1 GCA_018894775.1 Nanobdellota archaeon | reverse complement strand
GCATCTTGGGCATTCCTTCAGAAGACTCAGGCTTGACGGCGAGAATTTGTATGGCATATTTACTTCTCCTTATCGAACTCCTCAACAATCTTGATCTCTTCAAGCGTTAATTCATACAGCTTATAGACTAACTGGTCAATCTCTTTTTCCAATTTTTTGACTTTTGCCTGCTTGTCTGGATTGTCTAAGTAATCGTCGTCTTTTGTGATTGAAATGATGAGTCTATTCATTTTTTAACACTTCATTCAATTTATTTTCCAGCTCCCTTTTATCAGGAAGATACAATTTGTATTTTGAAACAAAGAGTTTGTTTGAAATTCCACCCAGGGCATACTCTACTAAAAAATGATCTTTTTCAGCAGATAAGACTATGCCTATCGGCTCATTATCTTCTTCTGCATTCTCTTCTTCTTTGAAATAGTTAAGATACATATTCATTTGACCGATATCTGCATGATTTACTTTGCCTATTTTTAGATCAATTAATACAAAACATTTCAAGATCCTATGATAAAAGACCAAATCAACATAGTAGTTTGTATTATCTAATGTTACTCGATATTGCCTTTTAACAAATGCGAAGCCTTTACCAAGTTCTAAAAGAAACATCTGAAGATTATCAATTATTTTTTGCTCCAATTCCTTTTCACTATATTTGTAGTCTTCAGGTATTTTTAGAAATTCTAAAACATAAGGATCTTTTATAATGTCCTGTTCTCTTTTGATAATGTTACCTTTCTTTGATAATTCCAACACCCCTCTTCTATCTTTGCTTAAGGCAATCCTGTGAAATAACGCTGAATTGATTTGCCTTTTCAGTTCTCTAACAGACCAACTCTCATTAAGAGATTGCTTTTCATAAAACGGTCTTTCTAAATCATCTTCAATGGAGAGAAGTTCTGCATAATGACTCCATCTCAATTTTCCAGACAGTGTCTGGAATTTTGGATATTTGAGATAAAACTGTCTCATAAGGTAGATATTACTTTTGCTAAACCCTTTACCATACCTTAATTTTAAGTCTTTTGAAAGATTTTTTAGAAGAGCAGAGCCGTAATCTGCCTTTTCTCTGCCCTCTTGCTCGTATTCAACTATTCTTTTACCGATATCCCAATAAGTTTTTACAAGTATTTGGTTTACTGCTTGATAAGCTTGCTTTCTTCCTTGCTCTAATAAAACACCTATGGAATCAATTAATATGGAATAATTTTTGTCTTTTACGTCCAACTTTTTATTTGTCATTACCAAACTCCTCAACTTCCAAGCGTTTCAATAAACGCCTTTGTTTTTGATTCGGTTTTTACCAACCACATCTCAAATATGCGTAAATACATATAAACCTTTTATTTTAATAAATTGTTTATCACCTTTCTTTTTTTCTTGTTCTTGATGTAAAACAGTATCCAGTCTTTTTATGCCCTTATTGAAGCGAAGCCAGAAGCATCTGGGACATTCCTTCAAAAGGCTCAGGCTTGATGGACTAAATTTATATGGCATTCTAATCTCCAACCCAATTTTTAGATACTAACCCTGCTTCCATACACTTCTCAAACTGCCTCAGAACTATTAAACCTTTCTTTTTATATATATCATTTACAGGGTCATTTACAGGGTCATTTACAATATCATTCAGGACATAATGCCCTGTTTCTGCAGAGTTTTCATTCTTTAACTTCCCAGTGTCCACCTTTAGCAGAACCGATTCTTTTAATGATATTTTTTTTCTTTAATCTTTGAAGTATTTTCTCAATTCCTCTTGTACTAATTTTAACTTTTTCTGCTAATTCTACAACTGTTATTTTAGAGTTGTACCGTAGCAGAGCGATCACTTTTAGCTCATTTTCACCGAACTTTTCACCGAACTTTTCATATCCCTCCTTCTCCACAGTTTTTTGGACAGGAGGCACATAATCTTTACGCTTAAATCTCGTGACAAAAATTCCAGCTACTACCTCAAAATCTGCATCTGGTTCTTACGTTACTATCTCCCCAACCTTCCCTTTCTCTATCGCCCTTCTAACCTCAAAAACTGTTCTTCTGCCTGTACTCATGGGTTTGCGCCACAAAGAATTCCCATAGGCATGCCCAACTGACATGTGGACATTTGTCCCGCCGCCAACCCTC